>CAYJLB010000020.1:0-36416 GCA_964370845.1 uncultured Oscillospiraceae bacterium | reverse complement strand
ACACATTTAAAGGTAAAATGCAATAGTTTAATAAAAAATGAACAAGATGTTAATAAATTTAATTAATCAACCTGTTCATTTCTAATTCTATATATAATTTTATTTAAAGTACATAAAAAGTTGACACTTAATCATACCATTATACAGCTTTCTTCGCTTGTCGGCTTTTCTACCAAAAAACTTTTCAAAATCTTCGTGAGGGGAGATGATGTAACAAGGATTTTCCGAAGTTGGTCTGAATTTTTCGCCCATTAATTGATATAATTTTTCAGCTTCCTTTAATTCAAGCAAACGTTCTCCATAAGGCGGATTGCAAATTGTAATCGCATTTTTAGGAACATCATAATTTCTAATATCATCTGTCATCAATGAAAACTTACTGCGTACACCAGCCTTTCTTGCATTTTCTTCTGTCAAAAATGTGCAATCATCATCAATGTCCGCACCAAATGCTTGGAATGCAGCTTGTTTGTCAATTTTAGCCATAGCTTCTGCACGCACATCAGCCCAAACTTCATTTGGAATAACTCCCCAACGTTCGGCAGCAAATTTTCTTCTAAGTCCAGGTGCAATGTTTAATGCCTTAAATGCTGACTCAATCAAAATTGTTCCAGACCCGCAGAAAGGGTCGCAAACTATACTATTTCCTCGAACTCGTGCAAAATCCACCATTCCAGCAGCAAGGGTTTCCTTAATTGGTGCATCGTTTGAATTTCTACGATAACCTCTTTTATGTAGCCCTACACCCGAAGTATCAAGGTAAATTGACGCAATGTCTTTGTGAATTCCGAAGCTAATTTGCACAGTAGGTTCAGTTTCATCGAACCAGCTTACATTATAAACTGACTTCAATCGTTCAACAGCCGCTTTTTTAACAATAGCTTGACAATCGGGAATACTATGAAGTTGTGAATTTATGGAATATCCTTTTACAGGGAAGGCGTTCAAACTTCCAATATAATTTTCAAGGGGAAGATTTTTTACTCCTTGAAACAAATCTTCAAAGGACAAAGCCTTAAATTCCCCAAGGTTAATGAATACTCTTTCAGCAACAGAAAGGTACATATTTGCTTTTACTAAAGTGTAAAAATCTCCGTCAAAGGAAACTTTTCCGTCTTGTACAGTGACATTTTCTCCGCCAATTCTTTTAACTTCGAAGCTTAAAACACTTTCAAGTCCAAAGTGACAAGGGGCTGTAAATCTAATTTTATCCAGTTTAATCAATCCTTTTTATTATAATTCAAAGAATACTTTTTGAGCAAAAATTACCCAAAAAGTATTCATAGTCGTATTTATTGGTGGTTGTTAATCTTTTTATCCGATTATATCGGGGGTAGCAGTGGTTTCTTCCGATGTTTCAGTATCTTGTGCTGTAGTAGTTTCTTCTTCTGAACTATCATCGCCAAAATCTAGAGATTGCTCAGGTATTTCAGGTTGAGCTTCACCATCTTCATCATCATTCTCGTCAGTTTCGCCATCTTCGCCATCTTCGTTTTCATCTTCTTCATCTTCGTGGCGATGTTCTTCTTCTGAACACATATAAGGAATATTTGAAGTTTTATAATATCCAAAAGATGTAGAAGTACAATAAGGTGAAGCAAGTAGTCCTGTTTCAGTACAATATTCTTTCATAACTACACTAGGGTCAGGAGTGAAAGTTGTAACAGATGATTCGTTTACAATATCTCTAAAAACATTGTTCCAAACTAATGATGAACCGTAGTAAAGGCCTACAGTTGAAACATTTCCCTCATCATAACCGTACCAAATTCCCGAAACGTATTCAGGCGTACAGCCTACAAATAAAATATCTTGCTCGTTGTCGGAAGTACCTGTTTTACCAACAACTTCAACTGATAAACCGCTTGAAGCAGAAGTACCAGTACCCATCGTTGTAACTTCTTTCATAAGTCTATTCATTACCCAAGCTGATTGGGAATCCATTGCTTGTTCATAGACATATTGATGTTCATAAATGATTTTTCCGTCAGCGTCAGTAATTCTCTTAATATAAGTTGGCTCATAAAGTTTTCCGCTATTACCAAAAATTTGGTAAGAAGCTGTAAGTTCTTTTAAAGTCATACCACGGGAGAAAGATCCAACTGAAAGAGGGGAAACATAAGCATCAAGCTCTCTTGTAAGAGTTGTAAAGTTCAAATTATTTACTAGGAAGTCAAAAGATACTTCTTCAGTTAGCATATTGTGGACAATTTGAGTAGGCGCGGTATTGTATGAATTTCGCAGATGTTCATTGGTAAAGAAATCATTATAAGTCCAAACTCCACTGTAATTTCTGTGCTTTAGAACACTTAGTCCTGTCGAATAATCATAAATTTCAACTGGTTCGTCAGGGAAAATAGTTGACCAATGAATTAAATCGTACATAATCGCAGGTCCAAAAGAGGCAATAGGTTTAATTGTTGAACCAGGAGGTCTAGCAGAGTCATTTGCTCTATTCAAAATTCTTGATTCAGTTTTTGTTCCAATTCCACCTACAATTCCCAAGATATTACCGCTATAATCCATTATTATTCCACTTGCTTGTGGTGGGTTGTCTAATTCATAGGAAGTGAATGTAGATTGGTCAGCGTATTTAGCTTCCATTTCAGCTTGAATGTCAATATCCATAGTTGTATAAATGCTATAACCGCCAGATTTTAGTAAAAATTCAGCATCTTCATAGTTCATATCATAAGTTTCCATAACTATTTCAATAGCTTGTTCAACAGCACTATCATAGAAATAAGAGGAAGCAGAACTTGCTTGTTCATTTTCATCAAGAATTTTGTTATAACCGATGAAAACTAATTCTTCTGCAAGAGCTTCTTCATATTCGGTAGTTGAAATTGCACCACCTTCGTGCATTGTTTCAAGGATATATTCACGTCGTATCTTATTATTTTCTGGTGCTGGGTCTTGTCCTAAAGGGTTGTTTGCAGAAGGGCTTTTTGTCATTGCAGCAATGGACGCTCCCTCAGCTAAAGTAAGTTGTGACACATCTTTGTCAAAGTAAAAGTTAGCTGCTGCTTGAATTCCATAACAGTTATTTGAAAAGTAAATTCTGTTCAAATAATCTTCCAAAATATCGTCTTTAGTGTAGTTTTTCTCAACACTTAAAGCTGTAAATATTTCTTCAATTTTTCTTTCGATAGTAACTTCATCATTACCTGTGGAAAGTTTAATTGTTTGTTGAGTAATAGAAGAACCACCGTCATTACCGCTGTAAATTTGAACAAACATATTTGCAAAAGCACCGATTGTACGTTGGAAATCTACACCATTGTGATTATAAAATCGAATATCTTCAGAGAAAACAAAGGCATCTTGTACATGGGAAGGAATTTGGTCAATATCCACCCAAATACGTTTATCACCCGTTGTTAAACTTCCGATTTCAGTATAAGGAGATTCAGGGTCACCGCTATCCGCATAAAGGAAAGTGGTAAATCCAAGCGCCCCCGAACCAAGGTCAATAGGCTCAGCATCTTCCATATAATTCATAACATATGCAACTAATGCAGTTCCAACTATTGTAATTGTAATTACTACCACTAAGAAAATACATAGAAGTGTAATTCCAATAATTTTGGTTGCATTACCTGCAATAGAAAATATTTTTTTAACATTGCTTTTGGTCATAAAATTGTAATCCTTTCTCAGTTCATTTTCATTGCCACACTAGAATAAACCTTTTTATATTATAACATATTATTCCTCAAATGTTAATAGGTATTTTTAATTTTTTCCAAAAAATTTTTCAAGCTTTAAAAATTATATTCTAAAGCTTGAAAATATTATAATTTATTTTAGTTAATTTTGATTAGAGTTATGCAGTTTGAAAATAATTTAATTTTAATTGTTTCTTTTCATTTTGTTTAATTGGACAAGGGCAAGCCTTGTCCCTACAATTTATTTAGAGGAAAAAATTGAGTAAAACCTTTAGCTAGTGTAACAAACGGCAAGAGCAGAGTCCTTGCCCTACAATCTATGACCTCACGGGCAGAAATTTTCCTTTTTAACAACGTAAAATCGTGAGAATGGATTCAACGTCACGTTAATATGAAAATTATTTAAAGTATTCTACACCGCTCTCAAAAATAAGTTGGTCTTTGTTACCAATGATATTTTTGTAAAGGTCATCACCTTTACGTTCGCTATGTCCCATTTTTCCAAACACACGCCCGTCTGGGGAAGTAATTCCCTCGATTGCGTCCATAGAAGTGTTAGGGTTATAACGAATATCAAGGCTAGGTTGACCGCTTAAATCAACATATTGTGTTGCAATTTGTCCATTTTGTGCTAGCTTAGAAATTAACTCAGGATGAGCAACAAAGCGACCTTCACCATGTGAAACTGCAACAGAATGAATATCTCCAACACTTGTTTTATACAGCCAAGGTGATTTGTTTGAGGAAATTTTTGTGTTAACCATCATAGATTGGTGTCTACCAATTGTATTGAAAGTTAGAGTAGGCGAAACTTCAGTCATATCCATAATCTCACCAAAAGGCACAAGTCCAAGTTTAATTAATGCTTGGAAACCGTTACAAATACCTAGCATTAGACCGTCACGGTTTTGCAATAAGCTGTGAACTTCATTTTTAATATATGGATTTCTAAAGAATGCAGTGATAAATTTACCACTTCCATCTGGTTCGTCACCACCAGAAAATCCACCTGGAAGCATAATTATTTGTGATTGCTTGATTTGGGCAGTAAATTCTTTAACTGACTCCTCAATTGCGGAAGCAGTAAGATTTTTTACAACGAAAATTTCAGGAATTGCACCAGCTTTTTCAAACGCTCTCGCTGTGTCATATTCACAGTTTGTTCCTGGGAAAACTGGAATTAGTACTCGTGGTTTTGCAGTTCTAATTGCTGGAGAAATGCGTTTTTCGGTGTTATAAGAGTAATCGTGTAATCTTTCTCCCTTAATTTTAACTTTTGTAGGATAAACACTTTCAAGCTTATTTTCCCATTTCTTTTGCACAGCATCAAGGCTAACAGTGTAATCTTTAGTCCTAATAACATATTCGTCAGTAGTTGTACCAATAATTCTTTCGTTAATTTCAACATTTTCAAGAACTTCGAGGACAAATCCACCATAACAAGGTTTAAATAATTCTTGCTCTGTTAAATTTCCGCTTAAACGAGCACCAATTAGGTTACCAAAAGTCATTTTTGCAATAGCTTCAGCAACACCGCCATAGGAAACTGCCCAAGCAGAGATAGCTTTTTTCTCTTTAATTAATTTTTCAACTTTATCAAAACATTCACGAACGGAAGCGTAAACAGGCAATCCGTTTTCGTCATAATCTGGTTTAATAAATACAATTTTGCTGTCAACTTTCTTAAATTCAGGGGAGATGATGTTGTCAGTTTTTCCAGCACAAATTGCAAAAGAGCAAAGTGTAGGTGGAACATCAATATTTTCAAAAGTTCCGCTCATTGAGTCCTTACCACCGATTGCACCGCAACCATATTCAAGTTGAGCCTTGAACGCTCCCAAAAGTGCAGCAAAAGGCTTGCCCCATCTTGAAGGGTCATTTTTTGTTCTTTCAAAATATTCTTGGAAAGTAAGGTAAGCATTTTTATAGCTTCCACCGCTTGAAACAATTTTCGCAAGGGATTCAGTAACCGCCATAACAGCACCGTGATATGGGCTCATTTCCGAAATATAAGGGTTAAAGCCCCAACCCATTACTGAACAAGTTGTAGTTTCACCGTGTAAAACTGGTATTTTCGCAACCATACTTTGAGTAGGAGTGTTTTGAGTTAATCCACCAAAAGGCATTATAACAGTCGCTGAACCAATGCTTGAGTCAAAACGTTCAATTAGACCTTTTTGTGAGCAAATATTTAAGTTTTGTAGATGCTCAACCCAGCTGTCTTCAGCATTTTCAAGGGCTTTTTTCTCAACAAAAACAGGTTTTTCAACACAGATATTTGTAAACTTTCTCGCTCCGTTTGAATTTAAGAATTCTCTTGAAAGGTTAACAATTTCGTTACCTTTCCAGTTCATTTTTAGTCTAGGCTCATCAGTTACAACTGCAACTAAAGTAGCTTCAAGGTTTTCTTTTGCAGCCTCCGCTAAAAATTCATCAACGTCAGTTTTGCTGATTACAACAGCCATTCTTTCTTGTGATTCGGAAATTGCAAGTTCAGTTCCATCAAGTCCGTCATATTTCTTTGTAACTGAGTCTAAATCTATAATAAGTCCGTCAGTAAGCTCACCAATTGCAACAGAAACACCACCTGCACCAAAGTCATTACAACGTTTAATCATGCTTGTTACAGTAGGATTTCTAAACAATCTTTGCAACTTTCTTTCTTCAGGAGCATTACCTTTTTGTACTTCTGCTCCACAAGATTCAAGGCTTTCTAAAGTGTGGGATTTTGATGAACCAGTAGCACCGCCACAACCGTCACGTCCTGTTTTTCCTCCAAGTAAAATTACAACGTCATCAGAATTTGGAGTTTCACGTCTTACATTGCTTTTTGGAGCAGCACCAACTACAGCGCCGATTTCCATTCTTTTAGCAACATACCCAGGGTGATAAATTTCGGTAACTTGTCCAGTAGCAAGACCAATTTGGTTACCGTATGAACTGTAACCATTAGCAGCCCCAGTAACAATTTTCTTTTGTGGTAATTTTCCCTTAATTGTATCTTCAAAAGGAACTAATGGGTTCGCAGCCCCAGTAACTCTCATTGCTTGATAAACATAAGAACGTCCTGAAAGTGGGTCACGAATTGCTCCACCAAGACATGTTGCCGCTCCACCAAAAGGTTCGATTTCAGTAGGGTGGTTATGAGTTTCATTTTTGAACATTAACAGCCAACGTTCGTCAACTCCGTCAACATCAACGTCAATTTCCACAGAACAAGCGTTAATTTCTTCCGATTCGTCAAGGTTTTGTAAAATCCCGTCAGCTTTTAATTTTTTTGCACCAATAACAGCTAAATCCATTAAAGTTACAGGCTTATCTTTTCCAGAATACAATTCTTCACGAACAGATAAATATTCTTTAAAAGTATCTTTTATGTAGTCAGTTTTTATAGTAACTTCATCAACAATAGTTGAGAAAGTAGTGTGGCGACAGTGGTCAGACCAGTATGTGTCTATCATACGCATTTCAGTGATAGTAGGATTTCTTTCCTCAATCTCATTAAAATATCTTTGACAGAATTTAATGTCATCTAAATCCATTGCAAAGCCATAAGTTTTAAGTAAATTGTCTAAATCTTCTTCAGTTGCATAAATAAATCCGTCAACTGATTCAACAGTCGTAGGAATTTCATATTGCACAGTTAAAGTGTTTGCAGGTTTAAGGGAAGCTTCACGGCTTTCCACTGGGTTGATTAAGTAGCTTTTAATTCTTTCTAAATCATAATTTGAAATATTTCCACCTAAAATATAAACTTTAGCGGAAGAAATAATTGGTCTTTCACACCCTGTTAAAAGGGAAATACATTGAGCACAAGAGTCCGCTCTTTGATCGAATTGCCCAGGTAAATACTCAATAGCAAAAATTTTGTTATCAATAGGTAATTTTGGCAAATCGTTATATATAAAGTCAACAGCAGGTTCGGAAAACACATTTGGAATAGCTAATGTAAAATCTTTTTCGGTAATATTTTCCGCATCATAGCGGTTTAAAATCCTTAGTGACTTTAACCCTTCCACAACGAGTGAAGATTTAATATCACTTAGAACTGATTGAGCCTCAACTGAAAACTCCGGTTTTTTTTCAACATAAATACGATAAACTGACATGAAAACTCTCCTTAAAACTTAATTAATTATTTCGCCTACGCAACAGTCTTTTTCATACTCTTTAATTTTAACATAAAATATTTCTTTTTTCAAACTTTTTTCAAAATTTTCTACATATATTTTAACTAATGTATAATTAGGTGTGTATCCACGGTGGAAATTTGTTGAATTTTCCTTTTCAAAGAGTACGGGGAAGATTTTTCCAATTTGATTTTTCAAAAATTCTTCTTCAATAGGTGCTAATTCTTCCGCTAACTTACTAGCTCTTTCAGATTTTATATTTTTAGGAAGTTGACCTTTCATTTTAGCAGCAACAGTTCCTTCTCTTATTGAATAAGGGAAAATATGAGTTTGTGAGAATTTTACTTTTTTGCAAAATTCCATTGATAAGTTGAAATCTTCCTCAGTTTCATCAGGAAAACCTACTATTACATCGGTTGTAATTGCACAATCTTCGAACAATTCACGAAGTTTTAGCACAAGGCTGTAAAAAGCTGCACTGTCATATTTTCTATTCATATTTTTCAAAGTTTTGTCACAACCGCTTTGTAATGACAAATGGAAATGAGGACATAGTTTCTTTTGTTTAGCTAGTAATTCAATGTCATCTTCTGACAATCTTTCCGCTTCAAGAGATCCAAGTCGCACTCTTTTAATTTTTTCTACAGAACAAACAGTTTCAACAGCATCAGTAAGCCTTAATCCTAAATCTTCACCATAACAAGAAAGGTTTATCCCAACCAAAACTATTTCTTTATAACCGTTATTTGCAAGTTCCTCAATTTCAATTTTTAGCTTGTCTAAAGGCTTTGAGCGAACTCGTCCACGAGCATATGGAATAATGCAATAACTGCAAAATTGATTGCAACCGTCCTCGATTTTCACAAAAGCACGAGTTTTATCGGAATAATCTTTCACCGACATTTCTTCATAAATATCATTTTTATTAAAAGGGGAAACCTTAGAAATTCGTTCTTTTGACAGTAAATATTCTTTTAAAAGTAGGGGGATTTGGGTTTTGTCTTTTGTCCCAGTTATAATGTCAACATTTTCAATTTTTTCAGTTTTTTCGGTAAAAGCTTGTGGTAAACAGCCTGCTAAAATAGTTATGCAATTGGGATTAGTAGCTTTCACTTTATTTATAAATTGGCGACATTTTTTGTCGGAAACCGCTGTAACCGTGCAAGAATTCACTACACAAACATCACTTTCCTCTAAAATATCGCTAGTGGAAAAACCTTCTTCTTGGAATTTCTCCTTAATTTTTTCTGTTTCATACTGATTGACTTTACAGCCAAAAGTGTGATAATAAATTTGCATTTTTATGACCAATCCTTTCTTCACAAATAAAAATATTGAATTAAAAATAATAAAAAATTAATAATTTAGAAATATATTTTAAATATAAAACTATTTTTAATTAAAACAAAGAATATTTATTTGTGCAAAACCGACAAAAAATATCCAAAAAATCCTTAGATAACTTTACTGGTTTTGTGTAATACATATATTATAATATAAAATGAAAAAAAATTCAAATTTTTCTTGACTATTTTACAAATATTTGGTATATTAAAGTTAAGGCAATGCTAAATTAATTATATTGGAGGATTTTTATTATGAAAAAAGTAAATATTTTATTAGGCACAATTAATGATGTTAAAGAATTCGTAAATGCAGTTGCAAAATACGATTTCGATGTTGATCTAGTTTCAGGTAGATATGCTATCGATGCTAAATCAATTATGGGTATTTTTAGCCTTGATTTATCAAAGAAAATTGAACTTCAAGCTCATTCAGATGATTGTGATGCTTTTATGGCTGAAATCAACAAATTTATTGTTGAATAATTTAAGCTGAATTTTACAGCAGTGAACTAAATTTGTACTTTTGTACGGATTTCGTTCACTGCTGTTTTATTTTTATGGTTTAAAATTATCTTTGTCCGCATATATTATTTTAAAGTTTAAAAATTATATGGGGAGGATTTTTTTATGTTAAAGAAAATTATTTCAGCAGTTCTAGTTTTTGTTTTAGCAGTAAATTTTTCAGATGTTACATTTGCAACTAAAGAAGAAGAATTTGTTTTAACCGCTGAAAATGCGGTTTTAGTTGAAAGTGGGAACAATGGTTTGCTTTATTCAAAAAACGGTGAAGAAAAGGTTCATATTTCGCATTTTAACAAGCTTATGACTTTGCTTATTTTGGCGGAGAAAATTGAAAATGGCGAAGTTGCACAGGATACAATTTTCACGGTTTCACAAAATGCAAATGCTACTTCCGACCCACAAATTTGGCTTAATATTGGGGAAAAAGTTACTGTTAGTGATTTGATTAAAGCTATTACAATAGGAAATGCTAATGATGCGGCTGTTACAATTGCTGAAAATATTGCTTTAACCGAAATGGATTTTGTTAGGATTATGAACGAAAAAGCGTTGGAATTATCACTTGAAAACACTGTTTTTTCCGATAGTACTGGAACTTTGGAAAATCAGTATTCTACAGCTTACGATGTAGCTGTTATAGCTAGCGAATTATTAAAATTTCCTTTTTTGGAAGAATATTTTACTACTTGGATGGACACTGTAAGAAATGGTGAAACTGAAGTTGTGAGCCAAAATAGAATGCTTAAAACTTACAGCGGAATTAGCGGAATGAAAGGAATGGCTTCTGCTTTTTCGGGACAATGTTTAGTCGTAACTGCCCAAAGACAAGGACTTTCCTTTGTGGCGGTTGTGATAAATTGCCCTGACAGTGAAAGTAGATTTGACGATGGAAAAAAACTATTAGACTTTGGATTTGCTGAGTATGTTTTGTATTATCCCGATATTCCTCCCGAAGCTTTAGAAGATATTGTGGTGAGAAGTGGTCAGGAGGATTTTGCCAAAATCAAAGTAAATTCCCCTGGTGGAGTCACTGTTAATAAAAGTGATTTGTCAAAAATTCAAATTAAATGGGGGAGAGAGGAATTTTTGACTGCTCCTATAAAAATTGACCAAAAAGTAGGAGAAATCGTGATTTTTATTGAAAATGAGCGTTTTTTTTCCGTTGATATATTATCAAATTCAGAAATTTATGAAACTTCTTTTTTCTTTTCCTTCAAAAAATTAGTATCAAATTTGATGAAATTATAGATGTTTATTTAGTTAATATAAACAAAAAGTTTCTAGAATAGTAAAATATCTTGCAAAATTAATTAAAATATAGTAAAATTAATTTATCGAAAGAATGGGAGGATAAATACTATGGCGTTAAAACTTAATACAAATTATTTAAATGATTTCATTACTGAAGGTGAATACGCGGTGATGAAGCCCGTTGTCACAATGGCACATAATTTGCTTGAAACAAAATCAGGTGCTGGGAACAATTTTCTTGGCTGGATGAATTTGCCAACAGATTATGATAAGGAAGAATTTGCTAGAATTAAAGCTGCTGCTAAAAAAATCGGCGAAACTTCTGAAATTCTGATTGTAATCGGAATTGGTGGTTCTTACCTTGGTGCACGTTCTGCTATCGAATTTTTACAATCACCTTTTTATAACAACTTGAAAAAAGATACTCCTGATATTTATTTTGTGGGAAACAATATTACTCCTACTTATTTAAATGAAGTTATTGCAATTTGTGAAGGTAGAGATTTTTCTGTAAACGTTATTTCTAAGTCTGGGACAACTACTGAACCTGCTTTAGCTTTTAGAGTGTTTAAACAA
This sequence comes from uncultured Oscillospiraceae bacterium, assembly GCA_964370845.1. GTDB lineage: Bacteria > Bacillota > Clostridia > Oscillospirales > Ruminococcaceae > CAYJLB01. The sequence goes on along the minus strand of CAYJLB010000020.1, from coordinate 24,923 downwards.
ATGCTTGAGAAAAAATATGGCAAAGATGGCGCTAAAGAAAGAATTTATGCTACTACTGACGCTGCAAGAGGTACTTTGAAAGAACTTTCAACTTCCGAAGGTTATGAAACTTTCAAAATCCCTGATGATGTAGGTGGACGTTTTTCAGTTTTGACTGCTGTTGGACTACTTCCAATCGCTGTTGCTGGCTGTGATATTGAAAAAATCATGGAAGGTGCAGCTGCTGCACAAAAAGATTTTTCTGTTGATAGCGATGATAACGAATGCTACAAATATGCTATGATTAGAAATATTCTTCATAGACGTGGAAAAGCTATGGAAATGTTCGTTTCTTACGACGCATCATTTGTTATGATGGGCGAATGGTTGAAACAACTTTTCGGTGAAAGTGAAGGTAAAGATGGAAAAGGTATTTTCCCAACTGCCGCTACTTTATCAACTGATTTACACTCTTTAGGTCAATTTATTCAAGACGGTTCAAATATTATGTTTGAAACAGTTATTGATATATTAAAACCAAAACAAGACTTTTTCCTTGAAGATGATGCTGAAAATAAAGACGGACTTAACTTCTTGACTAATCAAAATATGTCAACTGTTAATAGAAAAGCTTTCCAAGGTACACTTTTAGCTCATACTGAGGGTGGAGTTCCTAATATTGTAATCGAAATGGACGAGATTAACGAGTTTAATTACGGATATTTTGTTTACTTCTTTGAAAAAGCTTGTGGTGTTTCTGGTTATATTTTAGGAGTTAATCCATTTGACCAACCAGGAGTTGAAAGCTACAAGAAAAATATGTTTGCATTACTTGGAAAACCAGGTTTTGAAGATATGAAAGCTGAACTTGAAGCAAAATTAAAATAATTACAACACAAATTGATTGTAATTATTGATTTATTACAGTCCTAAAAACTATTTAATTGAATGTGAAAAAGCATTTGATTAGGAAAAATAGTTTGGAATATATAGCCGTAATTGGCGGAATGGAGTGCTTATTTATGATAAGAATTATTACAGGTAAAAAAGGTTCCGGCAAAACTAAAATACTAATCGATATGATTAATGAAGCAGCAAAAACTTCTACAGGAAACGTTGTTTGCATCGATAAAGGAAGCAAACGAACTTATGATATTCCACACCAAGTAAGACTTACTGATGCTGAAGAATATGACATCAATGGTTTTGATGCATTTTACGGATTTATCGCTGGTGTACTAGCTGGAAACTTTGATATTAAAGAAATTTTCGTTGATGCAATTTTAAGAATTGCTGGTAGAGATTATGATCAACTTGGTGCACTTTTAGCTAAAGTTGAAAAGATTTCAAAAGACGTTACTGTAGTATTTACAGTTTCTGCTAATGACGAAGAATTACCTGAATCAGTACTTAAATATAAAGGCTAAATATATTAGAATATTTTTCAATTAAAAAATATTTACAAAAATTATAAAAAAAACTTGACAACGTAGGCTGTGAATGTTATAATGTTTATCGTGATGTTCAAAAGGTGGCTATGAATGTTAAGAAAGGAATTGCCAAACAATGGTTATCGGACTTAAACAAATATTTGATATTGTTGGTGAGAAGTTAGAAGTAAATTATGATATTCCTCTCACTCAGTTAGATGATTATTCGGGATATGCTTTTTCTTCACCTATTTCAGTAAAAGGTTTATTTGAAAATAGAGCTGGTGTTGTGACTTTAAAGTTTACTACCGAATTTTCAATGAAACTTGTTTGTGACAGATGTTTATGTGATTTTGAACCTGTTTACAATTATTCTTTCAATCATGACTTAATCAGAAATCCTAATACGGATAATGATGAATATGTGATTTGTGAGGATAGTAAACTTGATTTAAATGAGTTGGCTGTTTCCGACATTATTTTACAATTGCCATCTAAAACCTTGTGTAAAGATGATTGCTTAGGGCTTTGTCATATATGTGGATGTGACAGAAATACTAAGGAATGTGATTGTGAATAAGGAAATATCATAGATTTTGATAAAACTACTATCTTCTATAAGGAGGTGCTATAATGGCAGTACCAAAGAGAAAAACTTCTAAAGCTAGAAGGGACAAAAGACGTTCATCAGTATGGAAACTAAATGCTCCTGCACTTTCAAGATGTACAAACTGTGGTCAATTAACTGCGCCTCATAAGGTTTGCACAACTTGCGGGTTCTATAAAGGTGTACAAGTTATCAACAAAGAAGCGTAATATTTACTTTAAAAGATTGGAGGAGAGTTTGTTTTGAACTCCCTCCTTTTTTTATTAAATTTTGTATTTTAAAGGAGGAAAGTTATGGCGGTAAAAGTTGTTTCTGTTGAGAAAAAATCAATTGCTGAAAAACTTGGAATTTTAGCAGATGATGTTCTTGTAAAAATAAATGAAATTGAGATAAATGACGTTCTTGACTATATGTTTTATATTTCGGAAACAAGATTTGATGCGACTTTCTCTCGTTTAGGACAAGAATTTGTTGTTAAAGTAAAAAAAGATGAATATGATGATTTGGGATTGAATTTTTCTTCCTTTTTAATGGACGAAAAGCAATCTTGTAAAAATGGGTGCATTTTTTGTTTTATTGACCAAATGCCTCCAAATATGAGGGAAACCCTTTATTTTAAAGATGATGACGCCCGTCTTTCTTTTTTGCACGGGAATTATGTGACTTTGACAAATTTGCGTGATGTTGACATAAAAAGAATTATTAAAATGCGTCTTAACGTAAATGTTTCGGTGCATACTACTAGTCCTGAACTTCGGGTTAAAATGATGAAAAATCGTTTTGCAGGGGAAAAATTAAGCTATTTGAAAGAGCTTAGTGACAATGGTATAATGATGAATTGTCAGATTGTGCTTTGTCCTAATTTTAATGATAAAAAAGAGCTAGAGAGGACTTTAAATGACCTTGCTGGCTTAATGCCTTCTATTCAATCGGTTGCTGTTGTTCCTGTTGGGCTTACAAAATACCGTGATAATTTGGAGGAAATTTGTCCTTTTGATGAAAAATCCGCTTTGGAAGCGATTGGAATAATTGAAAAATATCAAAAGGAATTTTTAGATAAGTTTGGCACTAGATTAGTTTATGCTGCAGATGAATTTTATCTTACAGCAAAAAAAGAACTTCCTACCGCAAAAGAGTATGAAGATTATCCACAGTATGAAAATGGTGTTGGAATTACTCGCTCTTTAATGGAGGAGTTTGATAGTGCTTTAGTAGACACTGATTTTGACAACATAAAAAGGAAAGTTTCTGTTGCTACTGGCTTATTAGCTCAGCCTATTTTGGCTAAATTGGCGACTAAAGCAATGGAGAAATGGGATAATTTTGATTGTCAAATTTTTGGAATTGAAAATAAATTTTTTGGGGAATATATTACTGTTTCTGGGCTAGTTACTGGTAAGGATTTGATTGAACAACTTAAAGGAAAAGATTTAGGTGAATTTTTATTAATTCCAAATGTAATGCTTAAAACAGATAGTAATATTTTTCTTGATGATATAACTATAGATGATGTTGAGGAGGCTCTTTCTGTGAAAGTTCTTCCTGTTAATAATGATGGATTTGAGCTCCTAGAGAAAATGCTTGGAGTTTCTTACTAGAATTTAGAAAGGAATGTGATAATATGTCGTTACCAGTTGTTGCGATTGTAGGTCGTCCTAATGTGGGGAAATCTACTTTATTTAATAAGTTAATTGGACAAAAATTGTCAATTGTTGAGGATACGCCAGGGGTTACTCGTGATAGAATTTATTCTAAGTGTGAGTGGCTTACTAAGGAGTTTATGCTTGTTGATACTGGGGGAATTGAACCTAAAACTGATGATTTAATTCTTGCTCATATGAGAAAACAAGCTATGATTGCCATTGAAAGGGCAGATGTAATTGTTTTTGTTACAGATATTCGAGTGGGTGTAACTGCCGATGACCACGAAGTTGCCCTAATTTTACAAAAATCTGGGAAACCTATCGTTTTAGCGGTGAATAAATGTGATACTGTTGGTGCTCCACCGCCTGAATTGTACAAGTTTTATAACTTAGGACTTGGAGATCCTATGCCTGTTTCTGCTGTTCACGGCTATGGCTCGGGAGATATGTTAGATGAAGTTATTGCGCACTTCAAAGACTTGGAATTTGAAGATTATAGCGATGACTTTGTTAAAGTTGCAATAATAGGAAAACCTAATGTGGGGAAATCTTCTATTATAAATAGAATTGCTGGAGAAGATCGAGCTATTGTTTCCGATATTGCGGGTACAACTCGTGATGCTACTGACACTGTAATTGAACGAGGTGAGGACAAGTATGTTTTCATTGACACTGCTGGAATAAGAAAGAAATCAAAAGTTCTTGAGTCAATTGAAAGATATAGTGTTTTGCGTTCTTATATGGCTGTTGAACGTGCTGATGTTGCAGTAATTGTTATTGATGCAACTGTTGGTTTTACTGAGCAAGACTCTAAAGTTGCAGGTTATGCCCATGAGCAAGGAAAGGGTTGTATTATCGCTGTAAATAAGTGGGACGCCCTTGAAAAAGACGGGAAAACTATGACTGAATATAGAAAAAATCTTGAGGAATGTTTTGGTTTTATGTCTTATGTTCCATTTATTTTTATTTCAGCAAAAACTGGGCAAAGATTGGAAAAATTGTTTGAATTAATCAAATTTGTATTTGACCAAAACTCAATCAGAATTTCTACAGGTAAATTAAATGATATTTTAGCCTACGCAACTGCTAGGGTGCAACCTCCTTCTGATAAAGGAAAAAGGCTGAAAATTTATTATATGACACAACCTTCTACAAGACCGCCTACATTTGTAACTTTCGTTAACAACAAGGATTTATTCCATTTTTCATATCAAAGATATATTGAAAATCAAATTCGTGAAGTTTTTGGTTTGGAGGGAACTCCTGTGCGATTTATCGTTCGTGAACGTGGTGAAGATGCAAAAAAATAGCAATACTAAAATTTTATAATAAAAAAGGACGGTCATATTTATGGCTAATATTATTGTATTAGGTTCGGGTGGATTTGGAATAAGTCTTGCGATTATGGCTGATAAATATGGCCATAACGTTACGGTTTGGTCGGCTTTTGAACAAGAAATTGAAAATATTAAAAAAGATGGTGAGCATAAAAAATTGCTCCCTGGTCATAAAGTTTTGCCCTCAATAAAACTTACAGTTGACATTTCTGAAGTTAAAGGAAAAGATATAATTTTGTTTGCAATTCCTTCAACTTTTATGAGAAAAGTTGCAAAACAAGCAGCTCCTTATATTGATGAAAAATCTGTAATTTTGAACAGCGGTAAAGGCTTGGAAGAAGCAAGTTTAATGCGTTTAAGCGAGGTTTTAGAGGAAGAATTGCCAAACAACAAGATTGCAATTATTTCAGGACCTTCTCACGCAGAGGAAGTTGTAATGTTGATGCCTACTACAGTAGCTGTTTCAAGCAAAGAATTTGCTACTGCCCAATATGTTCAGGACGTTATGTCAAATCCATATTTTAGAATTTATTTGAATGAAGATATTGTTGGTTGTGAACTTGGCGGAGCTTTGAAAAATATTATCGCTCTTGCTGCGGGAGTTTGTGACGGAATGGGTTTTGGCGATAACACAAAAGCTGCACTTATGACTCGTGGAATTTCCGAAATTGCAAGGCTTGGAATGGCTTTAGGAGCAAAAAGTGACACTTTTGCTGGGCTTACTGGAATTGGTGATTTGATTGTAACTTGTACAAGTATGCATTCTCGTAATAGACGTGCTGGAATATTAATTGGTCAAGGTGTAAATCCTAATGAAGCTGTTGAAAAAGTTGGAACTGTTGAAGGGTATTTTTGCACAAATGTAGCTTATCAACTTGCAAAAAAAGTTAATGTAGAAATGCCAATTACTGAACAATTATATAAAGTTTTATTCGAAAAATGCGATGTAAGGGCTACAATTGCTAGTCTTATGGATAGACCAATGCGTGATGAAAGAGAAAAAAATTGGAACGAAGTTTAAATTGTTAAATTTGTAAAAAAAATTTCTTAATTATGTAAAAAATGACTTTACAGAATTGCATTTTTATAGTAAAATATATAATAACTGTATAGGAAATCAAGAATCAGGTGAAATTTTGTTAATTTTTCACTTTGTCCTTTGATAAAATCACGAAAGGAATGGTTGAATGGAACCGAAATATAAAAGAATTTTATTGAAATTAAGTGGGGAAGCTTTGGCTGGTGATAAAAAGACAGGGCTTGAATATTCGGTTATTACTGAAATTTGCGAAAGTGTAAAGAAATGCGTTGATGCTGGTGTTGAAGTTGCTATTGTTGTTGGTGGCGGAAACTTTTGGAGAGGTCGCTCTAGCGGTGCAATGGACAGGACAAGAGCTGACCACATCGGAATGCTTGCCACTGCTATGAATGCTTTAGCTGTAGCTGATGTGCTTGAGTCACTTGGAGTTATTGTAAGGGTGCAAACTGCTATTTCTATGCAAGCTGTTGCTGAGCCTTATATAAGAAATAGGGCTGTTAGACACCTTGAAAAAGGTCGAGTTGTAATTTTTGGTTGCGGAACGGGTAACCCATTCTTCTCAACTGACACTGCTTCTGCTTTAAGAGCTGCTGAAATTGAAGCGGACATATTCTTTAAGGCAACTATGGTTGACGGAGTTTATGACAAAGACCCAAATAAATACGATGACGCTGTTAAATTTGATAAATTGACTTTTACAGAAGTTTTATCAAAAAATCTTGAAGTTATGGACAGCACTGCTGCGGCGATGTGCAAAGACAACAATATTCCTATTTTAGTTTTTGATTTAGGACGTCCTGAAAATATCTACGATGCGATGTACAATGATAATGTTGGAACAATAGTTACAGGCTAGCAAGCGTGCCGCTTGACCCATGCCCGCACTGGACGTGGTAAAAGTCAGAAGTTTGTTTCTGCGAGGTCGAAGATTGCTGCGATTAAAACCTCTTTGCGTGCCGCTTGACCCATGCCCGCACTGGACGTGGTAAAAGTCAGAACTTATGTTTCTGCGAGAATATAGTTTTAGATTTGGATTGAATAAGTTAGTGGAATAAATCCGCTGATTTATATATTTTGTTAAAATATTAATTATATATTTGAAAGGATTGGTAAAGTTATGAAAGACCAAATGAAAATTTTAAAAGAAAAAATGGAAAAAACACTACATGTATTAGATGGAGAATTAAATACTATTAGAGCTGGACGTGCAAATGCAGCTGTTTTAGACAGAATTATGGTTGATTATTACGGAACTCCAACTGCTATTAATGCAATGGCAGCTATTTCTGTTGCTGAAGCTAGAATTTTAGTTATTGCTCCTTGGGATAAGTCTACTCTAGGCCCAATCGAAAAAGCTATTCAAGCTTCTGACCTTGGAATTAACCCAACTAATGACGGTTCTGTTTTAAGAATTGCTTTCCCTCAACCAACTGAAGAAAGACGTAAAGAATTAGTTAAACAAATTCACAAATTCGGCGAAGATGCAAAAGTTGGCATCAGAAACGTTAGACGTGATGCTATTGATAAATTTAAAGCAATGAAAAAAGCTTCTGAAATCACAGAGGACGATTTAAAAGATTGCGAAAAAGATGTTCAAAACCAAACTGACAAATTCACTAAAGAAATTGACAATATGGTTGCTGCAAAAGAAAAAGAAATTATGTCAATCTAGCGCAAGCGTGACGCTTGACCCATTCCCGCACTGGACGTGGTAAAAGTCGGAAATTTTGTTTCTGCGAGGGCAACGTGACGTTGCATCCATTACGCACTGAACAAAGGGTAAGTATGAAATTTATTTCTGCGAGGTTATGGTTTTGTTTTGGATTTAATTTCAATATTTGGAAAGGAATGGTTTTTTGCTTAAAGATAAAGAAAATTTAACATTGCCTACTCATATTGGAATAATTATGGACGGAAATGGACGTTGGGCGAAAAAACGTGGGCAACCTCGAAATTTTGGACATAGAGAAGGTGCAAAAACTTTTAGAAAAATCTCTAAATATGCTAGTGAAATCGGGATAAAGTATGTAACTTACTATGCTTTTTCCACTGAAAACTGGAAACGTCCTAAAGAAGAAATTGATGAAATTATGAGGATTTTTTCTAAGTATTTGCAGGAAGTTACTGATTATAAGGATCAAAATGTCCGTGTTTTATTTATTGGAGATAAATCAGCTTTGACTGCCGAATTACAAGAAAAAATGATTGATATTGAAAAAAAATCCGAAAAAAATAACGGAATGACTTTAATTCTAGCCATTAATTATGGTGGAAGACAGGAGATTACAAGGGCTACTAAGGAATTAGTTCAAAAGGTTCTTGATAATGAAATTTCCGTTGATGAAATTGATGAAGATATGATTGGAAATTCCCTTGACACCAAGGGAATTCCTGATGTTGACTTGATAATTAGACCTAGCGGTGAAAAAAGGACTTCTAATTTTCTTGTTTGGCAAGGTGCGTATAGCGAGCTATATTTTAGTGATATTTTATGGCCTGATTTCAAGAAAAAGGATTTAGATGATGCGATTTATGATTATTCCAAACGTTTTAGACGGTTTGGCGGATTATAAATTCTTCACATATTTTAATAAAAATAAGAAAGGAAAAAATTAAATGGCAAAAAGAATAACTACATCTTTTATAGCCCTAGCCTTTGCTTTCTTAAATTTAGCTTTTTATGATACGTTGTTATTGCCCATTTCTATTGGCGTTATTTCTGTAATTATGATTTTTGAAATACTCAAAATGGTGGGATATGGCGATATTAAACCACTAAGGGCAGTTTGTTTAGTTTATACAATTTTTCAACCTTTTGCAAAATATGCGTTACATTTTCAAATTGAGGATAATTTGATTTACCCTTTTCAGAAGATGAACATGCTTTTTAATATAGTTATTGTAATTGCTTTTGCTTTGGTTTACATTGTAAAGCATAATGACTTGACATTTGATAAATTGGCAGTTGTTATTGTTGCTCTCGTTTTCATTCCTTATTCTATGAATGTTCTACTTGACATAACATATTCTGACCCTAATTTGGGAGTGTTTTATTTAATTATCACCTTATGCGGTGCTTGGATTGCTGATAGTGGAGCTTTTTTTGTGGGAACTTTTCTTGGAAAACACAAACTTTGTCCATCTATTAGCCCTAAAAAAACTGTAGAAGGTTTACTTGGTGGAGTTGCAGTTAATGCTATAGTTATAACCCTTGTGGCTTACGTTTATGGAACTTTTATCGCATCACCAGCGATTGAGTTTAACTATATTTTAATAGCGTTAATTGGTGCTTCTCTTGCTTTAGTTGGTGTAGTTGGAGATTTATTCGCTTCACTTATTAAAAGAAATTTTGGCATTAAAGATTTTGGAACAATAATGCCTGGACATGGTGGTGCAATGGACAGATTTGATAGTGTGCTTTTTGTAGCACCTTTTATGTACATTGTTTTGCAACTTGTTAACATAATTAATTAATTATAATTAATGCAAAGAGCTGAAATTGTTTACTTTCCTTTTGGAATAGAAAATTGTGTTCAGCTCTTATTTTATTAGTAGGTTTAAATTTTATATATGGAGAAAATTATGAAAAATATCACTATTTTAGGTTCAACTGGCTCAATTGGTACACAAGCATTATCTGTGGCAAGATTGCATAATATTAATATTAAGGGATTGTCTTGTAATAATAATACTAAGTTGCTTGAGGAGCAAAGTCGCGAATTTTCACCTAATATAGTTTGCATTGGTGATGAAAAAAAGTATAAGGACCTAAAATTGTCACTTGCTGATACAAATATAAAAGTTGTAGCTGGAAAAGATGGATTGCTTGAAATTGCAAGGGAAAATGCTGATGTTTGTTTAAACGGAGTTGTTGGAATTGCTGGACTTTTGCCAACTTTAGAAGCACTTTCTTGCGGTATTGACGTGGCTCTGGCTAACAAAGAAAGCCTTGTTACAGGGGGAGCTCTTGTTACTAAACTTGCTACTGAAAAAAATGCTAATTTAATTCCTGTTGACAGTGAACATTCTGCGATTTTTCAATGCTTACAAGGAAACAGCTATAAAAGCATTAAAAAGATAATTTTAACAGCATCGGGAGGGCCTTTTTTTGGCAAAGACAGAGCTTTTCTTAAAACTGTAACTGTAAAAGACGCGTTAAAACACCCAAACTGGGCAATGGGAAGCAAAATTACTATTGACTCCGCAACTTTGATGAACAAGGGACTTGAATTTATTGAGGCGATTTGGCTTTTTGACTTAAAACCTGAACAAATTGAGGTAGTTGTTCATAGACAAAGTGTTCTCCACTCTGCTGTTGAGTTTACTGATAATTCTGTAATCGGACAAATGGGAGTTCCTGACATGAAAATTCCTATTCAATATGCGTTGACATATCCAGAGCGATTTGTTTGCGATGTAAAGCCTTTGTCCTTTACGGATTATGGGACTTTAACTTTTGAAAAACCTGATATTGAAACTTTTAGGTGCTTAAAGGGTTGTATAAAAGCCATTGAAATTGGTGGAACTCTGCCTGCTTTTATCAATGGAGTTAATGAAAAAGCTGTGGAATATTTCCTTGCTGAAAAGATTTCATTTCTTAAAATAGGGGAATTAATAGAAAAGGGAATTTCTGATTATAAATGGAAAAACGTTGAAAATATTAATGATATTTTGACTGCTGACAAAGAAGCTAGGGAGTTTGTGGCTTTAAATATTTAGCTTAAAATAAAGAAAGGTTTGGTAAATTTAATGGACGCTATTGGAATAATTCTCGCAATTTTGGTTTTTTCTCTAATAATCGCATTTCACGAGCTTGGACATTTTTTGGCTGCAAAAAGTAGCAATGTTAAGGTTAATGAGTTTGCAATTGGAATGGGACCTAAAATTTTCTCTAAGAAAAAGGGAGAAACTGTTTACTCAATTCGTGCAATTCCTTTTGGTGGATTTTGCGCTATGGAGGGTGAGGACGGTAATTACTCTGAAGAAAATACTGATGAGGATACAATTTTAATCGACGAAAATGGAATGGAAATTGAACAATCTGACCGCAGTTTTGGTAGCAAATCTATTTTAACACGAATGAAAATTCTTGTGGCTGGTGCATTTTTTAACCTTGTTTTAGGGCTTATTGTAGTATTCATTATGTCCGCAATGCAACCTTATTTTGTTTCGACTCAAATTTCTGGGTTCAATGAAAACGCTTCCTCACAAAGTAGCGGTTTAATGGTTGGGGATAAAATTGTTGAAGTTGATGGAATGACTATTTTGACAGATGATGAGCTTGTTTATGCACTTTTGTCAAATCACGAAGCTGTTTACGATATGGTTGTTGAACGTGATGGCGAAAAGGTGAAAATTGATGATGTTGTTATGGAAAAAAATGGCGAGAATTTAGTTCTTGACTTTTCTATAACAAGAGTAGATAAGACTTTCGCTGGGTATTTTACAAACACATTTACCGAAGCAATTTCAATCGGACGTTTAGTTTGGATTTCCCTTGGTGACTTGATTACTGGGCAATTTGGTTTAAGTGATATCTCTGGGCCTGTTGGTATAGTTTCAGCTATTGGGCAAACTGTTACTGCACAACAAGGCGCTGACATTGAAGAAATTATCACTGATTTGCTTAATATTACAGCTATGATTACAATAAACGTTGGCTTTGTGAATTTACTTCCATTGCCTGCACTTGATGGTGGAAGAATTCTCTTTTTAATTATTGAAGCTATCAGAAGAAAGCCAATTAAACCTGAACATGAAGGAATTGTTCACTTTGCTGGGCTTGTGATTTTACTTGGATTTATTGCAGTTGTTACTTTTAACGACATTGCAAAATTAATTGGATTTTAATAAAAATTGACAAAAGGAATGGGTATTATGGATTTAGTGAGAAATGTAAAAAAAGTTAAAGTGGGAAATCTTACTTTAGGGGACGGAAATATTTATATTCAATCAATGCTTAATGCTCATTCTAGCGATTTTGAAAAAAATATTGCACAAGGAATTGCTTTAGAAAAGGCGGGTTGTGAGATTGTAAGGCTTGCAGTGCCTAATCTTGAAACTATACCTTTGATATATAAGTTGAAAGAAAATTTGTCAATCCCTGTGGTGGCGGACATTCATTTTGACTATAAGCTTGCCCTTGAATCTATTTCAGCAGGAATTGATAAAGTGCGAATTAACCCAGGAAACATTGGCGATTTTAGCAGAGTTCAGGCTGTTGCTAAGGCATGCCTTGAAAAAAAAGTGCCTATTCGAATTGGAGTTAATTCAGGTTCACTTGAAAAAGAAATTCTCGCAAAATATGGAGCGGTTGTCCCTGAAGCTTTGGTAGAAAGCGCTTTAGGACACGTTTCTCTCCTTGAAAAATGCGATTTTGATGATATTGTTATTTCTATAAAATCCTCTAATGTAAAGACAATGGTTGAGGCTTACCGTTTGCTTGCACAAAAATGTAATTATCCTTTACATCTTGGAGTGACTGAGGCTGGAACTGCAAAAATGGGGATAATGAAGTCCGCAATCGGAATAGGCTCCTTGCTTTTAGACGGAATTGGTGAAACTATTCGTGTTTCCCTTACTGCTGACCCTGTGGAAGAAATTTATGCTGCGAAAGATATTTTAAAGGCTATTGGATTAAAAAAAGGTGTGAACATTGTTTCTTGTCCTACTTGTGGGAGGACGGAAATTGATATAATAAGACTTGCGAACATTATTGAAGAAAAACTTGCTGACCTAGAAAAAGATATTTCTGTTGCAGTTATGGGCTGTGTTGTAAATGGTCCTGGGGAAGCGAAGGAAGCTGACATTGGAATTGCCGGTGGAAAAGGTTGTGCGGTTATTTTCAAAAAAGGTAATGTTTTAAGAAAAGTTGCTGAGGAAGACATTATTAGTGAATTGTTTTCCGAAATTGATAAATTATAAAGAGGTGAAATCTTGGAAAACAACACTTTAGCAAGTTATTTAAGCGAATATTTGGATATTGTCCCCGAAAGTATGCACAGCGGAAGAATTATGAAAATTACACTTTCTGCGGACAAGACTGACCTTTCTTTTCAAGTAATTTTTGAAAGTTTGCAAAATTTTGAGCAAATCAACGCTTTCAATGAAAATATAAAAAATGCACTAGGTTTAAAAAGTGTGTCTTTAGTGTGCAAATATGCGCCTAATTTATTTAATATAAGCTATTTTCCTACCCTTGTTTCAAAATTAAAGACAAGGGCTGCTTGCGTTAACGGCTTTCTTGATGATGCAGTTTCCACTTTTGAGGACAATGTTTTTACCATTGAACTTACTAAGGGCGGAAATAATTTGCTTGAAAAAGCTAATGTAAAAGACGCAATTAAAAAGCTTATTTTTGAGGAATTTTCTTTTTCTGTTGAAGTTGAATTTACTGGAGTTTTAGAGGTTAATGTTGAAGAATTTGAAAAGATGAAAGAAGAAATTATTGCTTCAATGCCAGCTCCAACACCTCCTACTGTTAAAAGCGATGGAAAAAAATCCGATGGTCCTACTGCTAAGGCGGTATCAGAAATTAATTTTGTTAATTTGCCAATTTTAAATGAGGGAGCGGAAATTATTCGAGGTTCAAAAATTTCCAATAATGCTCAGTTAATTGACCTAAAAGACTTGACAGAGGACAGTGGAAAAATCACAGTTTGGGGAGATGTTTTTTCTTATGATGAAAGAATCTCTCGTGATGGTCGAACTGCAATTATCACTTTATATTTGACTGACTACACAGGTTCAATGATTGTTAAAATTATTGACAAAGCTGACAAAGCTGAAATTTACAAAAACTTAAAAGGCGGCGCAAGTGTAATTATTACTGGTGACGTTACTTTTGACAAATATGACAATGACATAAATATTTCCCCGAAAGACATTATGAAAGTAGTGAAAATTAAGGAAACAGATGAAGCGGACGAGAAACGTGTTGAACTTCATTTGCACACTAATATGTCTGCAATGGACGCAATTACACCAGCTTCTGAACTTGTAAAAAGAGCCTATTCTTGGGGACACAAGGCGATTGCTATAACTGACCATGGAGTGTGTCAAGCATTCCCAGAAGCTATGTATACTGTGGACAAGATTAGAAAAGACGGCGGAGATTTTAAGGTGATTTACGGCGTTGAAGCTTATCAAATAAACGATGATGTAAGCGTTTTTATTGGTGCGACTAATAAAAAATTCACTGATGAAGTTATTGTTTTTGATGTTGAAACAACTGGACTTTCTGCTAGTACAGAGCGAATTATTGAAATTGGTGCTGTTAAAGTTAGGAACCTTGAAATCGTGGAAAGTTTTAATATTTTTATTAATCCGCAAAGAGAAATTTCCGATTTTATCACAAATTTAACTGGAATAACAAATGAAATGGTTGCAGATGCTGTCCTTGAAAAAGAGGGAATTGAGCAATTCATTGAATTTTGTGGGGAAAATCCTTTGCTAATCGCCCATAATGCACCTTTTGATACCTCTTTTATTTTTGCAGCATTAACAAGAAATAATATTGATTACAAGTTTTCATATATGGATACTTTACAACTTTCAAGAGTGCTTTTGCCCGACCTTAAAAAGCATAAACTTGATGCTTTAGCAAGGCATTTTGAACTTGAAGCCTTTAATCATCACAGGGCTTGTGACGATGCTGATATTTTGGCAAAAATTTATTTTAACTTGGTAAAATTAATGAATGAGAAAGAAGTTTTTGAATTTAGTTTGATTAACTTGAAATTTTCAAATATTGATTTATCAAAGTTAAGACCTTTCCACCAAATAATATTAGTTAAAAATGCTGTTGGTTTAAAAAATTTGTATAGGCTTGTTTCTTATTCAAACTTAAGATATTTTCACAAGTCACCGAGAATTCCAAAGTCCGAGCTTAAAAACTGGCGTGAGGGTTTAATTATTGGTTCAGCTTGTGAAGCGGGTGAGCTTTTTAAGGCAGTTTTTGAAGGGAAACCTTGGGAAACTCTAAAGGAAATAGCTTCCTTTTATGATTATTTAGAAATTCAGCCAATTGGAAACAATGAGTTTTTACTTCGTGATGGAAAAGTTGAAAGCAGAGAACAGCTTATGGACTTTAACCGCACAATTGTAAAGCTTGGAGAAGAACTTTCTATTCCTGTTGTTGCCACTGGTGACGTGCATTTTATGAGCAAAAAAGATAGCATTTTCCGAACAATTTTAACTGCTATAAAATATAAAGATGCAGATAATCAGCCTCCACTTTACTTTAAAACTACAAATGAAATGCTTGAAGATTTCGCTTATTTAGGGGAAGAAAAGGCTTTTGAAGTAGTAGTTACTAATACAAATAAAATTGCCGATATGGTTGACCCTGATGTAAGGGCTATTCCTAAAGGCACTTTTACACCTTACATTGAGGGTTCGGACGAGGAATTACAGCGACTTTGTTGGGAAAAAGCTAAGGAAATGTACGGTGAGCCTATACCAGAAATTGTTTCAAAACGCCTTGAAAGAGAGCTTACTTCTATCATAAAACACGGGTTTGCTGTGCTTTATATGATTAGTCAGAAGCTTGTTGCCAACTCTGTTGAAAATGGTTATCAAGTTGGTTCTCGTGGCTCGGTAGGGTCTTCATTCGTTGCACATATGTCGGGAATTTCAGAAGTAAATCCGCTTGTTGCCCATTATTATTGCCCAAAATGCAAGTATAGTGAGTTTTATGAGAAGGGTGAATATGGTTCAGGGTTTGATATGCCACCTAAAAATTGCCCGAACTGTGATACTTTCTTAAAACGTGACGGGCACGATATTCCTTTTGAAACATTCCTTGGTTTTGATGGGGACAAAGCTCCCGATATTGACCTTAATTTTTCGGGAGAATATCAAAGTTTTGCCCATAGATACACTGAACAACTTTTTGGTAAAGACCATGTTTTTAAAGCGGGAACAATTTCTACCGTTGCAGAAAAAACAGCTTTTGGATATGTACAAAACTATCTTCAAGAGAGAGGTAGAGTTTGCAATAAAGCTGAAATTGAAAGGCTTAGAATTGGTTGTACAGGGATAAAAAGGACTACTGGACAGCATCCTGGGGGAATGGTTGTTGTGCCTAGTGAGTATGATGTTTATGACTTTACACCGGTACAGCACCCTGCTGAAAAGTCGGAATCGGGAGTAATTACGACTCACTTTGACTTCCATTCTTTGCATGATACAATACTTAAATTAGACGAACTTGGACATGATGTGCCTACTTTATATAAACATTTGGAAGATTTAACGGGCGTAATGGTAAATGACATTGACACTGGGGACAGGGGAGTTTACAGCTTGTTCACTACACCCGAAGCATTGGGTGTTACTGCACAAGACATAGATTGCGACACGGGAACACTTGGAATTCCAGAAATGGGAACTCCTTTTGTAAGGCAAATGCTTTTAGATGCTAAACCGCAAAACTTTAGTGATTTATTGCAAATTTCTGGGTTGTCTCACGGAACAGACGTATGGCTTGGAAATGCACAAGATTTGATAAAAAAGGGAATTTGTACAATTTCTGACGTTATCGGAACCCGTGACAGTATTATGACAACTTTGATTTATCACGGTGTTGAACCAAAACTTGCCTTTAAAATAATGGAGATTACAAGAAAAGGGCTTGCTCCTAAATTATTGACTGACGATATGAAGCAAGCTATGGTTGATAATGGCGTTAAGCAATGGTATATTGAAAGCTGTTTAAAGATTAAATATATGTTCCCGAAAGCCCACGCGGCAGCTTATGTTTTGGCTGCAATTAGGCTGTGTTGGTACAAAGTTTATCGTCCTTTGGAGTTTTATGCGGCATTATTCACTGTTCGTGGCGAAGACTTTGATGCGGAAACTGCGGCGAAGGGAAAAATTGCAACAAAATATAAATTGGACGAATATAAGGCAAAAGGGAACGAACGTACAACTAAAGAGGACTCCGTTTACGAAATGTTGCAACTTACTTATGAAATGCTTGCCCGTGGATTTACTTTTTTGCCTGTGGATATTTATATATCGCATGCCACAAAATATGTTATTGAAGACGGGAAAATTAGGCTTCCGTTCTGTGCTTATAAAGGTGTTGGAGCTACTGCTGCACAATCTTTATACGAAGCGGGAAAACAGGGTGAATATATTTCTGTTGAGGAAGTTGCAATACGAAGTGGTGTAAACAAGACTTGTATTGAAGCATTACAAAATGCTGGTGCTTTTCAAGGTTTGCCAGAAACAAGCCAAATGACACTTTTTTAGTTAATGAAATTTAGATTATAATACACACAAAATGTTAAATTTGTAACAATAAATGCTTGACAAATATAATGTTTCGTGTTATTATAATAATACTTTACTACGATAAAACAATATTTAATTAAAACAAGCTATGTATGTAGTTTGCTTATAATTAAAGACATAATATTATTTAAAAAATTTAGTTCTATTAAAACATAAGAGAGGTGTGGTCATAAAAAATGAAAAGATATGATTTAGTTACCCCCGAGGGTACGAAAGATTATTTATTTACTGAATGTCTTGCAAGACGTGAGGTGGAAAAGACTTTTAGAGATATTTTTATTAAAGGTGGTTATAGCGAAGTTATTACTCCTGGGATTGAATTTTACGACCTTTTTAGTAAAGAGGGTAGAAAAATTCCCCAAGAACAATTATATAAATTATCCGACGGAAAAGGTAGACTTATTGTAATTCGTCCCGATTCTACTTTGCCTATTGCAAGACTTGTTGCCACTAGATTAAAAGAGTTTAAACTGCCTTTAAGATTGTTTTACAATCAAACAGTTTACTCTGTAAATCCTTTGCTTGCTGGGAGAAGTGACGAATTTGCTCAAGCTGGAATTGAGCTAATTGGTTCTTCATCAAAAAAGGCTGATTTAGAGGTGATTAGAACTGCTATTTCAACTTTATCTCAATTTAATTTAGATGAAGATAGCTTTACAATTGAAATTGGTCATATTGGAGTATTTAAGCATTTAATTAATAAATTAAACATTTCAGCTGAACTTTGGGAGGAAATTCGTGCTTTAGTTGAGGGGAAAAATTTCCCAGCATTAAACGATTTACTTGATAGTATTGGGGATAATGTTATTATTAAAACTTTGAAAAATCTACCTAGATTGTTTGGTGGACAAGAAGTTTTTGAAAAGTTAACTGAACTTTATTCTGATGAAGTTTTAGATAAAATTGTTTCTGATTTAAAAGAAGTTTGTGACACTCTTGCTCATTATGGTTACAAAGATAAAATTTCTGTTGACCTTGGAATTGTAAACAGAACGGATTATTACAGCGGACTTGTTTTCCATGGCTACTTAAAAGGTTTTGGTGAACCTGTGATTTCTGGTGGAAGATATGACAACTTAATCAAAGGTTTTGGTCGAGATGTACCTGCTACTGGATTTGCTGTTAATGTAAATGCTGTTGCTACAGTACTTAGAAAATCTGGGTATAAATTTGCTTCTACTCAAGAAAAAGTCCTTGTATTTAGCGAAAATTCCTATGAAATGGAAGCTTTTTCTTACGCAGATAAAAATACTACTGATGAAGTTTTATATGAAGTTTCACTTTTTGATACTATTGAAGAAAGTGTTGATTATGCAAAAACGTTAGGAATTAAAAAAATTATTATTATAAAAGAAAATGTGGAAGAAATTCTTGTAGAAGGGGGCAGTGAAAATGAATAAACCACTTAGAATTGCCCTTACTAAAGGACGTTTAGAAAAAGACACTATTGGACTTTTTGAGAAAATTGGCTTTGATTGTACCGCCGTAAGGGAAAAGGGTAGAAAGTTGATTTTGCCTATTCCTGATGCAAATTTAGAAGTAGTTTTGGCTAAGGCTAATGACGTTATTACTTATGTTGAGCACGGAGTTTGCGATATTGGAGTTGTTGGAAAAGACACTATTATGGAAAAAGGCGGAACTTTTTTTGAAGTAACCGACCTTGGCTTCGGAAAGTGCAAGTTTTCCGTTGCTACTAAAGAGGGATATTCTTTTTATTCTGGATATGGAGTTAAAACTATTGCTACGAAATATCCTAAAATTGCCCGTAGTTTTTTTGAAAGCAAGGGAATGGACGTTGAAATTGTAAAAATTGAGGGTTCGGTGGAACTTGCACCTTTACTTGAACTTTCCGACGCAATTGTTGATATTGTGGAAACGGGAGCGACTTTGAAAGAAAATGGACTTGTTGTAATTGAAGATATTGCTCCGATTTCAGCAAGATTAATAGTGAATACTGTAAGCTTAAAGCTTAGAAAGCAAGAAATTGAAAAATTAGTTGCTCTTATTGAAGCAACTCTTTAAGCAAAAAGGAAAGGATTGACTTTTATGGAAATTAAGACTATATATGCAAATGGAAAAGATGAATATGATTTTCTTAAAGAACTTGACAGTAGAAACAGTGAAACTGATAAAAAAATAACTACTATTGTAAGTGAAATTATAGATGAAGTAAGGCAAAAAGGGGACAAGGCTGTTGAATATTTTACCGAAAAATTTGATGGTTCAGTGCCAAAATATTACGAAGTACCTCGTGAAGTGATTAATGATGCATTGACAGAGGCTGACGAAGAATTTGTTACAGCAATGCTTAATGCAATTGAAAATATAACTGATTTTCACCAAAGACAAAAGGAACAAGGTTTTATTGCTCCAAAGGAAAATGGAATTATTTTAGGGCAAAAAGTTCGTGGGCTAGATAGAATTGGTCTTTATGTTCCTGGTGGGACTGCGGCTTATCCTTCTTCAGTTTTAATGAATGCTATTCCTGCGAAAATTGCTGGAGTTAAAGAGATTATTATGGTTACTCCGCCTTTAAAAGACGGAACACCTAACAAAGATATTTTAGTAGCGGCGGCACTTTGCGGTGTTGACAGAGTTTTCCTTACTGGTGGAGCACAAGCTGTTGCGGCACTTGCTTTTGGAACAGAAAGTATTCCTAAGGTGGATAAAATCGTTGGACCGGGGAATATTTATGTTGCAACCGCAAAAAAATTGATGTTTGGGCAAGTGGATATTGACATGATTGCGGGACCTAGTGAAGTATTAATTCTGGCTGACCATAAGGCTAATCCTAGATTTATTGCGGCAGATTTAATGTCACAAGCTGAACACGATGTTCTTGCTTCTTCAATTTTGATTACTACAAGCGAAAGTATTGCTGGGGAAGTTAAAGTTGAGCTTAACAAACAAGTAAAAACTCTTTCTAGAGAAGAAATTATCACAAAATCCATTGAAGATTATGGAGTTATTATTATTTGTGGCGACAAGGAAACTGCAATTGATTTATCAAATAAAATTGCCCCTGAACACTTGGAAGTGCTTTTTGACAATCCATTTGAATATTTGGGTCAAATTGAAAATGCCGGTTCAATTTTCCTTGGAAATTATTCCCCTGAACCTTTGGGTGATTATTATGCTGGGCCAAATCACGTTCTCCCTACTAGCGGTACTGCGAGATTTTTCTCACCTTTATCTGTAAACAGTTTTACTAAGCGTTCTAGTTATATTTATTACACTGACACTGCTTTGCGTGAGGCTAAAGATGACATTGTTCTTATTGCTGAACGTGAGGGATTAACTGCTCACGCAAATTCAATTAAAGTTCGATTTTAACGTCATTTTGTGCTTTTCGCCAAATATGACAGGCGAAACTTTTTTACTAAAAAATAGTTTAAAAAAGTCCACAAAATTAAGATAGGAATGGATATTTTAATGGAATGTTTACGTTGTAAATCTAAAATGCGTTCTTTGGGTAGCGAAAAATTGCAGCTTGGAAAAAGTAGTGTTATTTTTGGTGTTTGGGGAAATATTTTAGAAGGAGCTTTGGAAGTTGCTATTTTCCAGTGTGGAAAATGTGGTAAATTGGAATTTTATTCAGTTGTAGATGATTTTGACGGAGATAGAATTGCACAAGTAGAGTGTCAAAATTGTGGCAAAGTTCACGATTTAGATGACTCAAAATGCCCATACTGTGGTGAGAGAGTAGATTAAAATAAGATTTTATTTTTTATTGCGAAAGGAAAAAGCTAATATGGCAGAAAATTTGAATAATTATAAATTAGTGGATAAATTAGCGAAATTAACACCTTATGATCCGATTGAGGGGCGATTTGACATTAGGCTTGATGCTAATGAATCATTCTTTAACCTTGATGCTGATGTAAAGGCTGAGGTATTGGAAAAAATTGGGCAAATTCCATTTAACAGATACCCTGACCCTTATGCGAAGGGTGCAGTGAAAGCTTTTGCTGATTTATACGGCTTAGATGAAAAATATGTTACTGCTGGAAACGGCTCTGATGAACTTATAAGCATTATAACTAGTTGCTTTTTGAATGCACAAAGTAACATTGTAACTCTTGCACCTGATTTTTCTATGTACGCTTTTTATGGAAGTTTGTACGAGCAGAAATGCCATGCTTTTGGGAAAAATGATGATTTAACAGTTAATGTTGATGAATTTATAAAGTTTTGCAAGGATAAAGATGCTGACATGGTTATTTTTTCTAACCCTTGTAATCCTACTTCTTGCGGTATTGAAAAAGATGAAGTTAGAAAAATAATTGAAGCACTTGATTGTCTTGTGGTTTTGGACGAAGCTTATATGGACTTTTGGGATCAATCTTTACTTGATGAAATTGAAAAATATGACAACTTAATTATTCTTAAAACTTGTTCAAAAGCTTTTGGACTTGCAAGTATTAGAATGGGTTTTGCTGTTGCTGGGGAAAAGATTACTACTGCACTAAAGGCTGCAAAATCTCCTTATAACACTGACACAATTTCTCAAGTTGTAACTGAAACTGTCCTTAGACACAAGGAAATGCTTTATGAAAATGTAAATACAATTATTGAAAATAAAAATTATTTGCTTATAAAAGCTATTGCATTAAGAGATAAGTATCACTGCTTTGAAACAGTTTATCCTTCTAAGACAAACTTTATTTTTATTAAAACTGAAAAAGCTCAAGATATATTTGAAAAACTTATGAAAAAGTCAATAGCGGTAAGAAAATTTACTGGATATTTACGAATTACTGCTGGAAATGCAAGCGAAAATGAAAAATTATTGTTCTGTTTAGAGCAAATTATTTCGGAATATTGACAAAATTGAAAGGAATGACTATAGATGAGAACTTCCACTATTGAAAGAGTTACAAGAGAAACTGATATAAAACTTTCCCTTAATTTAGACGGAAGCGGGAAAGCTGAAATTTCTACGGGGATAGGTTTTTTTGACCATATGTTGACAGCTTTCTGCGTTCACGGAGGTTTTGACATAAAACTTGTTGTGAAAGGTGACCTTGAAGTAGACGGACATCACACTGTCGAGGATGTTGGAATTGTACTTGGAAAAGCTTTTTCTGAGGCTGTTGGTGATAAAAAGGGAATTGCTCGATTTGGGACAGCTTACGTTCCTATGGACGAAACTTTGGGATTTGCAAGTCTTGACTTTAGCGGTCGCCCTTACCTTGCTTTTAAGGCAGAATTTGACACCGATAGAACGGGAGCTTTTGATAATTGCTTAACTGTGGAATTTTTTCGTGCATTTGCAATGAACGCACTTTTGACTTTGCATGTTAAAATTATTGATGGTGAAAATGACCACCACAAAATTGAAGCTTTATTCAAGGCTACTGCTCGTGCGTTAAAATCAGCTGTGAAAATTGAGAGTGATGTAATTCTTTCTTCAAAAGGGGTGTTATAGATGATTGCAATTATTGATTATGGTGCTGGAAATTTGTTCAGTGTTAAAAATGCCCTTGATTTTTTAGAAATTGAAAATGTTATCACAAATGATATTGCTGAAATAAAAAATTCTGATAAAATAATTTTGCCAGGAGTGGGAGCTTTTCCTGCTGCTATGGAAAAATTAAATCAAACGGGACTTGTGGATTTGCTTAAAGATGAAGCTACAAAAAAGCCATTTATGGGGATTTGCCTTGGTATGCAAATGCTTTTTGACAAGGCTTATGAGTTCAAGGAAACAAATGGTTTAGGTTTTATTTCAGGCAAAGTTGATAAGATAGATGCTCCTGATTTGATAATTCCGCATATGGGTTGGAATGAGCTTGTGAAGCTGAATGATTGCCCTCTTATGAAGGGTGTTAATGAGGGGGAATATGTTTATTTTGTTCATTCATATCAAGGATATTGCGAGGATAAAAATATTTCTGCTTATTGTGAATATGGTGGAAAAGTTCCAGCTATTGTGTTTAATGAAAACGTGTATGGTTGTCAATTTCACCCAGAAAAAAGTGGAAACACTGGTATGAAAATATTGAAGAATTTTGCAGAATTGAGGTAAGCGGGGAAAATTTGTTATCATGCTCGTGTTTATTATGATGTGCATAACATTACTGAATACCCGCCGTCACGCAAAAGTATATTTTATATCAAATGAATAAAAAGGCGAATAACAGCGGGGTTGCCCCGCAAAATAAAAAACTGCCGTTATGCAAACTATTTAATTATACAGGTTTGTAATAGGCAGAAATGGGTCAAGCGTCACGCTTGGGCGAATAACAGCGGGGTTGCCCCGCAGGAGGAAAGTATGTTAGCTAAGAGAATTATACCTTGCCTTGATGTACGAAATGGAAAAGTAGTCAAGGGCGTAAATTTTGAGGGAATAAAA
The DNA here is from genome assembly GCA_964370845.1 of uncultured Oscillospiraceae bacterium. Taxonomy (GTDB): domain Bacteria; phylum Bacillota; class Clostridia; order Oscillospirales; family Ruminococcaceae; genus CAYJLB01. The sequence continues at coordinate 1,235 of CAYJLB010000020.1, read as the reverse complement.
GAAGTTGGTGACCCTGTTGAATGTGCGATTGAGTACAATAAACAAGGGGCTGATGAGTTAGTTTTTTATGATATTACAGCTTCACACGAGGGGCGAAAGGCGATTATTGATGTTGTTCGTGAAACTGCTAAAAATGTGTTTGTACCACTTTGTGTAGGTGGTGGAATTTCTACTGTTGATGATTTTCGTGAGTATTTGCGTGCTGGTGCAGATAAGATTTCTATAAATTCATCTGCTGTAAAAAATCCACAACTTATAAAAGATGCGGCGGATATTTTTGGTAGTCAATGCGTTGTTGTTGGAATGGACGTTAAACGCACTGAAAATGGAACTTTCACTGTTTACATAAATGGTGGGCGACTTGATATGAAAATGGACGCTATTGAATGGGCAAAAAAAGTTGAGGAGCTTGGTGCTGGGGAAATTTGTTTGAATTCAATTGATGCTGACGGGACTAAGGCTGGCTTTGACCACGAAATGCTTAATGCAATTTGCGAAGTTGTGAATATTCCTGTTATCGCAAGCGGTGGTTGTGGAAAACTTGAACATTTCAACGATGTTTTTGTTGAAACTAAGGCGACTGCGGCTTTGGCGGCTTCACTTTTTCATTTTAAAGAGCTTACTGTGAACGATGTTAAAGATTATTTGACAGAGAAAAAAATTCCTGTTCGTGGAAAAATTTAAGTTGAAAGGATTGTTTTTGTAATGAATGTAACAATTGAAAATATTGATATTTTTTTCAAGAAAAGTGAGCTTATTCCTTGTGTTGTTTTTGAAGAAGAAACAAAAACTGTTTTAATGCTTGCTTATATGAACAAAGAAAGCCTAGAAAAAACTCTTGAAACAGGTTATACTTGGTTTTTTAGTCGCTCAAGAAATGAACTTTGGAACAAAGGTGGGACATCGGGACATTTGCAAAAAATTGTAAGTATTTACGGAGATTGTGATGATGATACTTTGCTTATTAATGTAATTCAAACTGGTGTTGCTTGCCATACTGGGGCATATAGTTGCTTTTTTAATAAGATTGCTGACTTACTTGCTCGGCATTGATTATACAGATTAATTATATTCGGCGAGCCGCCGACCCCATGCCCGCGTTTTTCAGTTGTAAAATGAAAAAATTTGTGCCCACGAGGTTGAATTTTGTTGGGTAGAATTTCCATATTTATCTGAATACAGATTATTTATATTTTGCGAAAGTGGAGGTAGGTTACTGATGAGTAAAGTTGATA
>CAYJLB010000019.1:381-37656 GCA_964370845.1 uncultured Oscillospiraceae bacterium | reverse complement strand
ATTTAGGCGATGCTCAAGCAAGAAGACTTGGAATTAGAGTTAAAGACAAAGAAAACAACAAATATTTTGCACATACTTTGAATAATACAGTTGTAGCGCCACCTCGTATGTTAATTGCTTTCCTTGAAAACAATGTAAACGAAGATGGAAGTGTAAGAATTCCTGAGGCATTAAGAATGTATATGGGTGGAAAAGACGTAATCAAACCATAATTTTCATTTATTTTTCAACAAGAAAGGCTGTGAATTGTTATAAATAAAATTTATAAAAGAAAAAATATAGTTCCTTTTTGTGATGTTGACCATTTAAAAAGAATGAAATTATCATCAATTTTAAGTTATGCTTCTGAAATTGCTGGGGAAGATTATACTGAAAAAGGCTTTAGTCACACGTTTTTGTGGGAAAATAATATGGTTTTCTTGCTTTCAAGGGTGAGTGTAAAGTTCTTTTCAAACCCTACTCAGCTTGAGGAAATTGAAGTTTCAACTTGGGAAAATGAAAAGAATAGAGTAATGTTTTTACGAGATGTAGAATTTATCAAAAATAATACTGTTTGTATTGCACATAAAAGCGGTTGGGTGTTAACAGATCCTACTACGAGAAAAATTCTTCGCCCTAGCTTTTATGATTTTAAGCAAGAAGTTGACACAACTATCCCCTCTCACGCCGTGCCTTTAGGAAAAATTAGTGGTGAAAATTTAGTTAAAGTAGAAGAAAAATTGATTTGTTACTCTCATCTTGACTGTAATGGACATGTTTACAATGCAAAATATGCAGATTTCGCAACGGACATCCTCCCATTAGAAGTTTTTTCAAGGGATATTGATGAATTTAGGATTAACTATATAAACGAAGCATTGCTTGGTGACAAGCTAGATTTATACTTGGAATTAACAGAAAATAAAGCTGTTGTTATTGGAAAAGTTGGAGAGAAAGAATGTTTCCAAAGTGAGTTTATCTATAAATAAATATAAAAAAATGGAACGTATTTAAAGCGTTCCATTTTTCTAAATTAAGGAGGAAGAAAATGAATTTAACAACAAATCGATTGGAATTAGTACCAATTTCACACAAATTTGAAAAAGAATTATTTGAAAATTTTACTAGTGAAGTTACAACGTACATGTTCCCTCCCCCTTCAAAAGAGATAAGCGAAACAGCAAAATTTGTCGAAATCTCAATTAAAGGGAGAGAAAATAAAACAGATTATATCTATGTAATTTTGTTGAAAGATACCAAAGAATTTATTGGAACAGTTGGTTTACATTTTAGAGAATATGATTCACCGGAATTTGGAATTTGGACAAAAATTTCTTCCCACGGAAACTATTATGGACGGGAAGCTATTGGCGGAATGATAGAATTTGCAAAGGGATTAGGCTGTAAAAAGGTGATTTACCCAGTAGATAAGCGGAATATTTCAAGTAAAAAAATCCCAATATATTATGGAGGGAAAGTAATAATTCCACACCTTGAAGTGAAAACTCCCGACGGTAGAATTTTACAAGAAGAAGTATATGAAATACAGTTAAAATAATAATTGTTAAATTTATTAATTATTTTTCAAAAAATTGAATTGAAAAATTGAAAAAAAGTGGCGAAAAACCTTGACATTTGGCTAATATTTTAGTATTATAGTAAAAATAGCTAAACGGATTTTATTATGGAAGGTATAGTTTGAAACAAAGTTTCAAACGTGAGTTTTGTGCTTTTCGGTCAAAAAGAACTAAAGTTCATTGCCGACCGAAATTTTGCCACTTAAAAATGGGTGTGGCAAAACCACACAAAACATCGAGAAAGGAAAGGTTATATTATGTTAGAAACAAATTTTCAAGACAAATTTATTAAAGAAGGATTAACTTTCGACGACGTGCTTTTAGTACCAGCAAAATCAGATATTACTCCAAATATGGTAGATTTAAAAACAAGACTTGCTGGGGATATCACACTAAATAGACCTATTATTACTGCTGCAATGGATACAGTTACTGAGGCTAGAATGGCGATTGCTATTGCTAGGGAGGGCGGTATCGGAATTATTCACAAAAATATGTCAATCGAAAAGCAAGTTGATGAAGTTGATAAAGTAAAACGTTCTGAAAATGGTGTTATTGTAAATCCATTCTCTTTATCTCCAAAGCATTTTGTTTATGACGCTAATAATTTAATGGCTAAATATAAAATTTCTGGTGTGCCAATAGTTGATGAAACAGGTCACTTAATCGGAATTATCACAAATAGAGATATGAAATTTTTAACAGATTTCACTATGACTATTGAAGAGGTAATGACTAAAGATAATTTAGTAACTGCTCCTGTTGGGACAACTCTCGAACAAGCTAAGGAAATATTGAAAAATCATAAAATTGAAAAATTGCCACTTGTTGATAACGAAGGAATTTTAAAAGGTCTTATTACTATTAAAGATATTGAAAAGGCAGTTGAATTCCCAAATTCTGCAAGAGATAAAAATGGTAGACTACTTTGCGGTGCTGCAATTGGTGTTACTAACGATGTTTTGGACAGATCAAGAGCTTTGATTGAAGCACAAGTTGACGTTTTAGTTTTAGACTCTGCTCATGGACATAGTGCAAATATTATAAATTGTTTAAAAGTTGTGAGAAAAGAGTTTCCAAACATTCCAATTATCGCTGGAAACATTGCTACTGCTGCTGCTGCTAAAGAGTTAATTGATGCGGGTGCGTCTGCTCTTAAAGTTGGTATCGGCCCTGGTTCAATTTGTACAACTCGTGTTGTTGCTGGTATTGGTGTTCCACAAATTACAGCAGTTTATGATGTAGCTTGTGAAGCGTCTAAATATGACATCCCTGTAATCGCTGACGGCGGTATTAAGTATTCTGGAGATATTGTTAAGGCTCTTGCTGCTGGGGCAAGCACTGTAATGCTAGGCTCCTTATTGGCTGGCTGTGAAGAAGCTCCTGGTTCAATTGAAATTTATCAAGGAAGAAGCTTTAAAGTATACAGAGGAATGGGAAGTCTTGGTGCTATGGCTGAAGGAAGTAAGGATAGATATTTCCAAGAAGATGCTAAGAAATTAGTTCCAGAGGGTGTAGAAGGTCGTGTTCCATATAAAGGCTCACTTTCTGATACAATTTATCAATTAATGGGCGGATTACGTTCAGGTATGGGTTACTGCGGAACACAAACCATTGTTGAATTACACAAAAATGGTCAATTCATGAGAATTACAGGTGCTGGACTAAAAGAAAGCCACCCACACGATATTTATATTACCAAGGAAGCTCCAAACTATTCAACACAAGTACTATAAAAAAATAGCAAATTGAAAAATTAAAAGCGATGTGAATTTTCTCACATCGCTTTTTTGTATAAAAAAATTAAATAATCTTCAATAACTTTAAATATTCATAAGCAATAATTCCATTACCTTGTGCAATAGGATGCACGCCGTCTTCTGACAAATCAATTTCCTTGAATCCTTGTGTTATGTATTTTGCAAAAATTCCATCTAAAGGAAGGTAATAATCAGCGAATTTATAAGCAAATTTTCTTATAGCGGTAATTTTCGGGTCTAAATCATCACGGAAACATTCTTTATTACGATCTGAATTCAATAAAAATGGTTCGATAATCATAATTTTTGTATTAGGCATATCTCTTTTTATATTATTAAGTAGTGTGGTATAGTTTTCAACAAACTTTTCCACTGAAGTTGGGTCATTTTGGTCATATCTTCGCCAAACGTCATTTATCCCAATTAATATTGAAATAAAATCAGGGTTAATTCCTTTGAGGTCTTTATCATAGCGAGCGATTACGTCGGTTATTCGATTTCCACTTATTCCCCTATTGATAAAATTTATATTATTGTTAGGAAAAAGTTGGTTATAAATTTGCACAATTCTGTTAACATATCCCTCTCCTAGAGAATTAAAGTCTTCTTTATTTCGTCCACAATCTGTAATGCTATCACCTTGAAAAAGCACTGTTTGTCCGTCTTTAAAAAAGTTATTCATAATATTTTATTCCTTTCAAAAAATTAATATTAATTATACCATAATTAAAGTATTATGTAAAGATGAAAAAATATAGCTTTTTCACTAGATAAAAAACAAATTGTTATAAATTTTAGTTGAAAAAATAGATTAAAAAGAAATGTTCGTTAAACTATTGACAATGTTTAAAATCTGTGTTAATATTTTAACAAAGATAAGAAAGACATATGAAAGATATTTACAAAGGGTGTAAATAAGAAACATAAAAGTAAATCTGTTGTCAATACTATACAAGTAAAATCATTATTAATAGTATAACAACTAATTATTTGAAAGGAATGGTTAATTTATGAGTAATCAAACAGTTCAATTCGTAGACAGTGTGGAAACTCTTGGAACAGCAATCGCTGCATTAAAAGAGGCACAAGAAATTTTTGCTACTTATTCGCAAGAACAAGTTGACAAAATCTTCCTAGCAGCAGCTTCAGCTGCAAACAAGGAAAGAATTCGTCTTGCAAGAATGGCAGTAGAGGAAACAGGCATGGGTATAATGGAAGATAAAATTATCAAAAACCATTATGCGGCTGAATACATCTACAACGCTTACAAAGACGCAAAAACATGTGGAGTAATTGAAGAAGACCACCAATTCGGCATTAAGAAAATTGCTGAACCAATTGGTGTTATTGCGGCAGTAATTCCAACAACTAACCCTACTTCAACTGCAATTTTCAAAACTTTACTTGCACTAAAAACTAGAAATGCTATTATAATCAGTCCTCACCCAAGAGCAAAAAATTGTACTATGGAAGCTGCAAAAGTTGTTTTAGATGCAGCAGTAGCAGCTGGTGCTCCAGCTGGAATTATCAACTGGATTGATGTTCCAAGTCTTGAACTTACTAATATGGTAATGAAAGAAGCTGACATTATTCTTGCAACTGGTGGTCCTGGAATGGTTAAAGCTGCTTACTCAAGCGGTAAACCTGCAATCGGTGTTGGTGCTGGTAATACACCTGCAATCATTGATACTTCTGCTGATATTTTATTAGCTGTAAGTTCAATTATCCACTCAAAAACTTTTGATAACGGTATGATTTGTGCTTCTGAACAAAGCGTAATCGCTCTTGACAAAGTTTATAATAAAGTTAAAAAAGAATTTAAAGATAGAGGTTGTTACTTCTTAAAAGAAGCTGAAATCGAAAAAGTAAGAAAAACAATCATTATTAACGGCGCTTTAAATGCTAAAATCGTTGGACAAAGTGCTTATACAATTGCAAAACTAGCTGGTGTTGACGTTCCTGAAGCTACAAAAATTCTTATCGGTGAAGTTACTAGCGTAGAAACTACTGAAGAATTTGCTCACGAAAAACTATCTCCTGTTCTTGCAATGTACAAGGCTGAATCTTTTGAAGATGCACTTGAAAAAGCTGATACACTAGTTTCTGATGGTGGTATTGGACATACTGCTTCATTATATATCAATACAGAAACAGAAAAAGAAAAATATGCTGCTTTCTATTCAAAAATGAAAGCTTGTAGAATTGTAATCAACACTCCATCTTCACACGGTGGTATTGGTGACTTATATAACTTTGCTCTTGCTCCATCACTAACTTTAGGTTGTGGTTCTTGGGGAGGAAACAGCGTTTCTGAAAACGTTGGTGTTAAACATCTTATCAATATTAAAACTGTTGCTGAAAGGAGAGAGAATATGCTTTGGTTTAGAGCACCACAAAAAATCTACATCAAAAAAGGTTGTCTTCCAATCGCTCTTGATGAACTTAAAAATGTAATGGGCAAAAAGAAAGCATTTATCGTTACTGATAACTTCTTATATAACAATGGTTACACTAAAGTAATCGAAGAAAAACTAAACGCAATGGGAATTGCTCATACAACATTCTTTAATGTTGAACCAGACCCAACTTTAGCTTGTGCAAAAGCTGGTGCTGAACAAATGAGAGCTTTCGAACCTGATACAATTATCGCTATCGGTGGTGGTTCAGCAATGGACGCTGCTAAAATTATGTGGGTAATGTACGAACATCCAGATGCTGACTTTATGGATATGGCGATGAGATTTATCGACATTAGAAAGAGAGTTTACTCATTCCCTAAACTTGGAGATAAAGCATACTTTATTGCTATCCCAACTTCAGCTGGTACTGGTTCAGAAGTTACACCATTCGCAGTTATTACTGACGAAACTACTGGTGTTAAATACCCACTTGCTGACTACGAATTAATGCCACACATGGCAATTATCGATACGGACCTTCATATGTCTGCACCAAAAGGATTAACTTCAGCTTCAGGTATTGATGCTGTAACTCACGCAATGGAAGCTTATGCTTCAATGCTTGCTACTGACTACACAGACGGTCTTGCACTAAAAGCGTTAAAAACAATCTTTGAATATCTTCCAGCAGCTTATGAAAACGGTCAAACTGACGTTGTTGCTCGTGAAAAAATGGCTAATGCAGCTACAATGGCTGGTATGGCATTCGCGAATGCATTCCTTGGAATTTGTCACTCAATGGCACATAAACTTGGTGCATTCCACCACCTACCACACGGTGTTGCAAACGCACTTCTAATCAACGAAGTAATTAAATTTAATATGGTTGAAGTTCCAACTAAAATGGGTACATTCTCACAATACAGCTATCCTCACACAGCTGAAAGATATGCTGAAATTGCTGACTACCTAGGTCTTGGTGGAAAAACTAACGAAGAAAAAGTTGAAAACTTACTAAAAGCTCTTGACGAATTAAAAGTTAAAGTAGGAATTAAGAAAACTATTAAGGAATATGGCGTAGATGAAGCTGGATTCCTTGACAAACTTGATGACATGGTTGAACAAGCATTTGACGACCAATGCACAGGTGCAAACCCTCGTTATCCACTTATGAGCGAAATGAAACAAATGTATTTAAATGCGTTTTATGGTGAAGAAGTAAAAAACTAGTTTGATTTCAAAAAGGAAAGGCTTTCCCCTATTATAAATTATATGGGAAAGCTTATTCCACAAATATTAAATTTAAGTATGGAGGAAAATACAATGAATCTTGATAATAAAATTGCTGAAAGAAAAAATAAAGAAGTTTACCGTGATGGTAATTATGCAGTGAAGGTTTTTAATAAAGAATATTCAAAAGCAGATGTTTTGAACGAAGCACTTAATCAAGCAAGAATTGAAGAAACAGGTCTTTTGTTACCAAAAGTTGACTCAGTTACAAAAGTTGACGATAGATGGGCAATCGTTTCTGATTATGTTGAGGGGGAAACTCTAGCAACATTGATGAAAAATAATCCAGAAAAAATGGACGAATACCTAGAAATGTTTGTTGAATTACAAATGGAAATCCATACCAAAAAAGCACCTCTTTTAAGTAAATTAAAAGACAAAATGAATAGAAAAATTAGTGAAAGTTCATTAGATGCAACTACAAGATATGAACTTCATACAAGACTTGAAAGTTTACCAAAACATACAAAAGTTTGCCATGGTGACTTTAACCCTGACAATATAGTAGTTACTGCTGATAACAAATGCTATATTTTAGACTGGTCACATGCTACTCAAGGTAACGCTTCTGCTGACGTTGCAAGAACTTATTTATTATTCCGTCTTGCAAAAAATGAAGAAATTGCAGAAAAATATTTAGATTTATTCTGTAAAAAAAGCGATACTGCAAAACAATATGTTCAAAAATGGATGCCAATTGTTGCAGCTTCTCAATCAGTTAAAGGTAATGAAGAAGAAAAAGAACTTCTATTATCTTGGGTTGACGTAGTTGAATACGAATAAGCTTTTTCCAAAACTTGATAACTATAAATTAACACAGGGAAACCTCCGCTTTATGTGGAGGTTTTTCTGTGTTTTGCTATAAAAAAAGGTTATGTAGAAAAAATATTCTACATAACCTTTTTTTATAATGAATTAATCTTTATTCCATCTTCCCCTAATACAACTGAGCAAAATTGGGACATTTGCTTAATTTTTAGTGAAGAATCATTTATAGAAATTACAGTCCCAGGATAAAGCTCTTTTTTACAAATAACTTGAATATATTGCTTAGTTTGCAATAATTTATCAATCTCCTCAATACGAGAAAGAAATCTTGTTTTTTTCAAATCATTCATTTTAAATGTTGCGGTAATAGTTTTTACAAGCTGCTTTTTATCCTCAGTAAAGGCAAATCCTTTCGAAAGGGTTTCTTTCAAATATTCAAGAGATTGAATATTTGAAGCTTGATTTTTATCAATTTCAGCAATTTTTCCAAGAAAAGTTATCTTTTCTTCTTGTAATATTGCGTTATTTCCAACATAAATAGAAGTTTTAATAAAGTTTTTTGTTCCGATTATATTAGCGGTAATATTTTCAGTAGCAACTATTTTTCCACCCGAGAGAAGCCCTTTCCCCTTTGTAACATCAATTTCACCTTTACAAAAAATGTCACAAAGCATAAATGCTTCACCAATGAGAGATTCTTGACATTTTATTTTTGAACTCTCCGCAAAGCTAATAAGCCCTTTCCCCTTTGCAGTTATAGTGCTTCCAATACATTCGTGCTTAATGGTAAGGTCCTTGCCAGAAACAATAGTAGCGTGGGCAACTGTCCCGTTAACAATTACTCCCCCATCGCCTTTTACGGTAAAACCCTCCGTAACATCACCTTTTACAACAACTTCTCCTATAAAATCTATATTTCCTGTTGTAAGGTCAACATTTTCTGGGATAACAATAGTTTTTTCAATGTTAAAAGCACCGTTTTTAAATATAAGGTTTCCATTTTCCTTTGCAATAACAGCAGATTTATTTTCATTAAAATCAGTATTTTGCCCAAGTTTAATAATAGCTTCTTTTCCAACAACTTGTTTTAAAGGGCGATTTCGTACAGAAGTCCCCTCTTTCCCTTGTGTGGGAGAAGTTATCAAAGCAATTTTAGTACCCTTAATGGTGTTGCGTATCAAACCACGTTCTTTATAATCAACAAAACCACGTTCATCTTCCTCTGGAACACCGTCAACTTGTTCAGAAAACAAGTAAGAAACTTCGCCATTTTCACCATTAATAGGAGCAATTCCATTTGCAATAGCAAACCACTTATCATACCATTTATTTGATACAATATCTTCAATTAAAGCATCATCTAAACCAAAAGATACTCGCGCCTTTTTTAGTTCCTCAAGAATTGCATCTTTAGTAACGTCAAGTCCGTTATTTTTAGGAGCTTCAATAAAAATTTGTGCAACCAATTCATTTGGAAAAACTTCTACTTTAATTTGAAAATCAACTGGTGGTAAAAATTGTTTTTCTTCCATATCTAACACCCTCAATATTATCATTTCGGAAATATTATATAACAATATTTCCTTTACTTGCGGATTTTACTTCAAAATTCCCGTTATCAGTATGTAATAAAACAGTTCGACCATAATTTTCACCAACTTGTTCTGCTATAATATTAATTTTATACGCAGCAAGAACAGCTTTAACAGCTTTAACATTTCTATCGCCAATACTAGTTATATTGTTTGAAGTGGCAAACATTTGCGCTCCCCCTGCAATTTTTGCAGTAAGATTAGACATTCTTGCACCTTTAGCTTTCAACTCTTTTAGCAAAAGTTGAATTCCAGTATCAGCATATTTTTTTGGATTGTCATTTTGTAGGTTTATTTCCTTACTTGAAGGTAACATTATATGAGCAAGTCCACCTATTTTAGTGCTTGTATCATAAAGGGCAATACCGACACAAGAGCCAAGTGCATAAGTAACTATAACCTCAGGTGAATTACTAACAGCAAGGTCTGAAATTCCAACTGTAATCATTTTTGGCATCCTTTCCATGAGATAGTTAAGTCGTAAAATTGATTATAACTCTATACCAAGTCGTCCAAATAAAGTTTGTAGTGAGTTCATTTCAGGAATTAGTACCATGTCACATTTAAATGAGCCATCATTAATTTTAAAGCTATCATCGACAAAAAGAACTTTATCCCCAAGGGCAGCATAATTTATTAATGGAACATTTAAGATTGCCCCAGCCATATCAATACAAAGAGATGGAGGAGAAATATCAACTTCTAATCCTGTTAAAGAAGCAATTGCGTTTACATAAGAGCCAGCCATAATATTTCCAACTTCACTAGCTGCGGATTGTTCCATTTCATTCATCATAGTAAGGTCTTCAAGTTTTGTGCCAAAAAAAGTATCAACAATTTTTTCAGCAAATTCTTTTTGTATTAAATAAAGGATAAGCCCTGAAATTTCACCGTGAAAGTCGAGTAATAATCCAACAACAATTTTTTCTGCACCGCCTAAAAAATTAATTGTTTCATTAAAATCCAAAACCTTAACATTAGGGACAGATATATCTATAGTAGTTTGTAATAAAGATGAAAGCGCTGTAGCTGCATTACCAGAGCCTATATTTCCAATTTCTCTAAGCACGTCAAAATGCAACTCACTTAATTCATCTATTGATTTTATCGCCATATAAATAGCCACCTTTCTAAATAGCAGTTATTTTAAAATTTTTATCTTAAATTATTTACAATATTTTCAATTTCATCAGCAGTTTGAATCATTCTAGTGTTAAACTGGAACGCTCTTTGATATTCAATTACCTTAACCATTTGGTCAGCAAGGTCTACTGAGGAATATTCAAGGGAAAATTGAACTGCATCTAGGTCTTCGTTTACAGTAGCAGCACCAGAATTTGCAGTTTCAAGGTAAGATGATCCAGCACCAGCTTCAAGTCCATAAGGATTGTCAAAAGTATAAATCGCTAAATCTTCAATTAATTTTTCTTGATTAATATTTCCGTCGGTAACTTCCAAAACAATAGGATTTCCTTCACCGTCAAGAACTTTGTTTCCATTAGCGGCAACTAGTTCCCAAGTGCCATCGTTATTTGACATACTAAAAGCACCATTTCGTGTGTATTCAACTCCCCCTTGAGGGTTTTGAGTAGCAAAAAATCCTTCATTAGCAAGAGCAAAGTCAAGCATACTGTCAGTCATTAAAAATTGTCCTTGTTCGAACATTAAGTCAGTTTTGTTTAACTTCGAACCAGTACCAGTTTGAGCTTCAGGGTGAAATTTGTGGTCTTCAACATATAGTAAATCAGAGAATGAAGCTCTCAAAGGTTTATATCCAGTAGTTGAAACATTTGCAATATTATTTGAAGTTACATCAATTCCGCTTTGAGTTGCAAGAACTCCAGCACGAGCAGCATAAAATCCAGTAATCATTATTATACCATTCCTTTCAAAGTAGGGTTATATTCTTCCAATATCAACAGTTTTTGTGTTAATTTCATCAAGCATTTGAAGTGCTTGTGCAAGGGCGTTAAAAGTATTTTGTGCAGCCATTGAACGAGTCATTTCAACTGCAACATCAATATTTGAACGTTCAAAAGCACCTTGTAAAACTGCATACTCTATATCTTCGGGAATGGTAGCGTCAGGAAGCTCACCATTTTCATCTTCTCTAAAAGTAAAAGTATTATCCCCGTGCTTTTCAATTACGTCCGAGTTTGGAATATATGACAATTCAAGTGTTCCAACATTTTCACCGTCCACATAAACTTCCCCAGCATTGCTTACAGAAAAGTTGCTAGTTCCAACATTTACAGGGCCGTTGTTAGAAAGCAATCTACCAGCACCCTCAATAGCAAGAAATCCTTCTTCATCAATGATAAATTGACCATTTCTAGTCATTACTTTATCACCCTCTGTGGTTTCTAAGTTAAAATAGACAGGACCTTGAATTGCAATATCAAGAGGACGCTCAGTAAACTCAAAAGAGCCTTGAGTGAAATCTGTAAAAGATTCTTCAGTGTATTTATATTCAAAAGTACCAGTTTCATTGGTTCTTCCTTGATTTAATAGAATAAGCTCTCTGTCAAAAGTGTTTTGTACAGATAAATCCCCCTTAAATCCCGAAGTTTGTGAGTTTGCCACATTATTTGCAATAGTGTTTAAAGTACGTTGCGTGTTTAAAATACCATTTGATGCAAGATAAAATCCTCTTAGCATAACTAAATCATTCCTTTCATTGCATATAGTTTAAAATACTGTTCTTAAGTTTTAGAATTGCCTTTGAATGAATTTGGCTAATCCTTGACTCAGTCAAGTCCAAAACTAAAGCAATATCTTGAAATTTCATTTTTTCATAATAATAAAGTGTAATTACTAATCTTTCTTTTTCTTTGAGGGAATTAATTGCTTTCACAAGAACTTCCTTTTTTTCAACAGAAAGAATGTTTTGCTCAGCATCAAATCCATCGGAAAAGCTATTTGAATTAATAGTTTGAATGCTATCTTCATGTAATATTTCCTCAAAAGAAAGAGTGTTAATATTAGCCGTTTCCCCCATAAATTTGATGAATTTTTCTTCATCAATGTTTAAATATGTAGCCATTTCAGCGGAAGTAGGCTCACGATTTAATTCATTGTGCAAATTAAAATATGCTTGTTCCATATCTTTTGCAAATTTTCTTATACGCCTTGGAATAAAATCTTGTTTCCTAATAAAATCGATAATTGCGCCTCGGATTTTTATGGAAGCATAAGTTTCAAACTTCACATTCTTGCTTTCATCAAAATGTTCAACAGCAAAGATTAATGCAATAATCCCCTCGTTAACAATATCGTCAATTTCCGCATATTTAAGGTACATATTACGCATTGAATAAGCGATGTACTTAACAAGATTTCCATAGTGCAAGATAATTTGATTACGGGTAGAAACGTCTTTTGTTTCTTTGTATTTTTCAAAAAGATTAACATTTTTTTGCTCAGAAAGCTCCATTTAAATGCCATCCTTTCCAACAGGTTGTCCTACTATTTATAAGAATATTCCGTAAGTGCAATGTTTCCGATCGATTGAATTTGAACTGAATTGTCAATTTCATTAAAGGATAAAACCACTGTCCCAGGAACAAATTGGTCAACTAGCTTTTTAAAATATACACGCACAATCGGTGAAGTTAGAATAATTGGTGAAGAAATTACATCACGAACTTTTTCAACCTCGGAAGAAAATGCGGAAATAATCTTTTGAATTACATCAGGTTCAAGAGCTAAATAAGCACCTTGATCAGTTTTCTTAATTGATGAAATTATCATATTTTCAATTTGCGCATCAATTGTGAAAACTCTCAATTGGTCAGCGTCAGAGAATTTTCTTGTAATTGTACGTTTTAAAGATTGTCTTACATGTTCAATTGTAAGGTCAATATCTTTAAGTGTACTTTGGTGATCCCCAAGGGTTTCAAGAATAGTAGGTAAATCCCTAATTGGAACACCCTCTTTAAGCAATAATGACAATACTTTTTGTAGATAAGCGTAAGATATTACATTAGGTATAACTTCTTCCACAAGGGCAGCATTGTTTTCTTTAAGTTTTTCCACCATAATTTTAATATCTTGTCGGCTTAGTAATTCTTCAGAATGAGCCTTTATAACTTCGGATAAATGAGTAATAACAACAGAAGTTGGGTCAATTAAAGTATAACCCGCAATGTCCGCCGCCACCTTTTGATCCTCATTAATCCATTTCGCAGGGATTTTGAAAGCAGGTTCAATAGTGTCAATTCCATCAATAGGATTTTCAATATTTCCACTATCTAAAGCTAAATAGTGGTCAATCAAAATATCTCCCTTAGCAACTTCCTCACCTTTTATTTTGATTATGTATTGGTTTGGATTAATGTTTTGATTGTCCCTCATTCTAATTGACGGGAAAACCATACCCATATCAAGGGCAAATTGCTTTCTAAAAACAACAACTCTTTCGATTAAAGCACCGCCACTTTTTTCGTCAGCAAGTGGTAATAAACTATAACCGAATTCCATTTCGATTGGTTCAACTTCCAATAATTTAAATACATTATTTATGTCTTTATAGTAATCAGTTTCAGAAACTGTCTGCATATCCTGTTTAATTTCAGCAATTTGTGCGCCTTTAGTAGCAAGGCTCAAATTTCTTGAAGCAACAATTCCAAGAAGGATTAAAAGTAATCCCATTGTAATAAGAATTGGCACTGGAAACCCTGGAATTAGACACATTGCGAATATTACACAACCAGCAATTATTAAAGCATAAGGTTGTGAAGTAAACTGCTTTCTTAAATCTTCATTTAAGTTAGATTCAGAAGCAGAACGAGTAACAATCATACCCATTGCAGTAGAAATTAACAAAGCAGGAATTTGGGAAACAAGTCCGTCACCTACTGTAGCAATAGTATAAACTGACATTACTTCGTCAAAAGGCATTCCGCTCATCATGCCAATAACAGCACCACCGATAAGGTTTATAAAAGCAACTAAAATAGAAATAATCGCGTCACCTTTTACAAACTTAGAAGCACCGTCCATCGCTCCATAAAAATCCGCTTCACGTTGGATATTGCTACGTCTTAACTTAGCAGTTTGGTCATCAATTAACCCTGAATTTAAGTCCGCATCAATAGCCATTTGCTTACCTGGCATTGCATCGAGGGTAAATCTAGCAGAAACTTCTGCAACCCTCTCAGCACCCTTTGTAATAACTAAAAATTGTACAATTACAATGATTATAAATATAATAAATCCGACAACAGCATTACCTTGAATAACGAATTCACCGAAAGTTTTAATAACTGCCCCAGCTTCACCTTGTTCACCTAAAATAAGTCTTGTGGACGAAAGGTTTAAGGCAAGCCGGAATATGGTGGTTATCAATAAGACCGACGGGAAAACGGAAAACTGCAACGCTTCATTTATGTACATTGTTGTAAGAAGGATTAGCAATGCGATAGTTATATTTAATATAAGCATTACGTCAAGTAAAACAGTAGGAAGTGGTATGATTATTATTAAAACGAGAGCTATAATAAATACTGAAGATAAACTGTTAAATAGCTTGTTCATCGCTATGTCCATTCCTTTCTGCATGTTTTGTGAGGTTTTTGTCACTTTCAGTTCTTAAGGTGACAAAAATTGAGGATATTCCGAAAATCACAATAACTGCAAACGATTAAAATCGGTGTTTGAAAAATTATATTTTTCAAACTTTCCTCCGAATAAAATATGTTAAACCTTAAAGGTAAATTTACTTTTTAATAATTTTCTTTTGTTTCAAGTCATAGACAAATGCAAGAATTTCTGCTACTGGTTGGAAAAATTCTTCAGGAATTTCTCGACCAACGTCAACAGTGTCATATAAAGCCCGTGCAAGTGGCTTATTTTCTTGTAGTGTCACGTCATTTTCTATGGCTATGTCAATAATTTTTAAGGCTATATAGTCCATACCTTTTGCAACTACAATAGGGGCGTGGTGTTCCCCAGGAGTATATTTTATTGCAACAGCAAAATGTGTAGGGTTTCTAACAACAACGTCAGCAGTAGGAACATCAGCCATCATACGCTTTTGAGCCATCTGCCTTTGTCTTTGTTTAATAGCACCTTTAATGTGAGGGTCACCCTCCATTTGCTTGTATTCCTCTTTAACCTCTTGTTTAGTCATTTTAATATTCTTTTCGAATTCCCACCATTGATAAAATACGTCCGCAATACCAATGAATAAAAAAACAACAGAAATTGAAATAACAACAGAAATTACCGAAGAACCAAGAAATAAAATTGCACCAACAGGGTCAACGTCATACATTGTAAGTATTTGTGCAAAATTATCAGTGAAAAAATTGTATATAATTGCTATTATAATAGCAAGTTTTATCAAGTTTTTAATAAGCTCAACAATTCCACGAAGGGCAAAAAGTTTCTTAAAACCCTCGATAGGATTAAGCCTTGAAAATTTTGGCATCATTGCATCTTTTGAAAAGATAAATCGAGTTTGTATCCCAGTAAAAATAATGGGAGCAATAATGCTAACTGCAAAAATTGGAAGAGTTATTGTTAAAACTGTTTTAAATCCAGCTAAAAGCATTTGATTTGTAGTTTCTTTAGTAATAACTGCAATATCGTCCGACGAGGAAATCCAAAAACGCATACTTTCGTAAATTGCGCCATACATAATCTCGCTAAACAAATTTAAAACAAGGAAAAATAAGAGTATAGATAATGCAGCAACTAAATCTTTGCTGGAAAATACATTACCCTTTTTCCGTTCGTCACGCCGCTTTTTGGGGGTGGCTTGCTCGGTTTTTTCTTCAGCTCCGCTTGAAGGCATTAACTATCCCCCCTAAAATCCCACGATTTACTGATATTTTTATATTGCAATAGCAGGCAAAATTCCTACGATGCTGTCAATCATTGTTCCCATATAATCATTGATAGCAGTTGAAATTGGTTCTGCTAATAACAGCAATAAAAATAATCCAAAAAATAATTTTAATTGAATATTAACCTGCATAACTTGAATTTGTGAAACGGTTTTCATAAGAACACCAATACAAATTTCAAGCAAAATTTGAGCTACGATAATAGGTAGGGCAAATTTTATTACAAGAGTTAAAAGTGTGCCAAAATATTCAACAATAACATAAAATGTGTCAAAATTAAACCATTCAAACCCAACAGGAATGAATTCATATGACAAAACAAAAGCCTGTATATAAGTTAAGTGACAGTCCGTTATAAAAAAGTATAAAACAAAAAAGTAATAAAGAACTGTACCAAAAATTGGCATTTGCATACCTACAGACGGGTCGAAAATGGTCGCCATTCCAAGTCCCGATTGATAGTCCATTGACTCCCCAGCGACTTGCAATGAGGATATAAATAAATTTGATACAAACCCTAAAATTAACCCAACCAAACCCTCTTTTAATACAGCAACAGCAAGCAAAGGAACACTGTTAATTTCCACAGCAGTTGTGTCGATCAAAGGTGTTGCAATGGCAAAACTAAGTCCAATACAAAGTCCAATTTTTGCCATAACAGGCATATTTTTCCTAGAAAAAATAGGGTGGTAAGCAAAAATTCCAATTATCCTTGCAAAAACAAGAAGATACAATGTGAAATTGTCTAAAAGTTGTTCAAAGTACAAACTATTATCCCTTCCTATCTTCTTATTTAACTAATGAATAGTTGAAATTAAATTAAATATTTCTTTTGTAAAATCAGAAAGGACATCAATCATCCAACCACCTGCAAGCAACAAAATTAACCCTATAGCCAAAAGTTTTGGAACAAAGGTTAAAGTTTGCTCGTGTACTTGAGTTGCAGCTTGTAAAATTGCAATAACAAGTCCAAGGGCAATACTTAATAAAAGAACTGGTCCGCCTACTTTTATTATTACAAGTAGTGCATCTCGAAAAACTGATAATGCTTGATCTGCAGTCATTTAACGCCTTTCCTTTCTACAAAATGAAATTATTATAAATATTTATACTTCTAGTAAAAACCAGTTACCAACGAACCAACTAACAATTGCCAACCATCTACTAAAATAAATAGTAAAATCTTAAATGGCAAAGAAATCGTCGCTGGCGGTAGCATAATCATACCCATTGACATAATAACCGAAGCTACAACAATATCGATTATTAAAAATGGAATGAAAAGTAAAAATCCAATTGTGAATGCTCTTTTTATTTCGCTGAGCATATAAGCTGGCACTACTACTTCAAGCCCTAATTCATCAGTAATAGTTTCTTCCGCTGGGAGTTCACTATCGGAAAGAGCTAAGAAAAAGTCCAAACTTGACTCGGAAGTGTTGTGTAGCATAAATTCTTTTAATGGACCCGTCGCAACAGAGGCAGCTTCAAGAGCTGTATACTCTCCATTTGCGTAAGGCTGATAAGCTTCCTCATTAATTCTATCAATGGTCGGAGCCATAATAAACATAGTGAGAAAGAGCGCTAAACCGATTAAAACTTGGTTTGGAGGGGACTGCTGGGTGCCCATGGCACTTCGTAGCATTGAGAAAACTATAATAATTCGAACAAAACTTGTCATCATTATCAAAATTGAAGGTGCAAGTGATAATATTGTAACTAATAAAACAAGTTCCAAAGTACCATTAGTATCATTTATATCAAGAAGTCCGTCAAGTAGCCCCTCATCAATTTCACTGCTAGTAGTTTCAAGAACATCAGTAGCAGTAGTTTCTACAATGTCAGTAGTTTCCAAAGTTTCCGCATTAGCAGTAATTGTTGTCATCAAAAATAATGTAAGAACAAAAACTACTAATGAAAGAAGAAAAGTTATAAAAGGTTTTTTTAGTGAAGCGAAAAGGTTTTTGCTTTTAATCATTTTTCCCTCCGCCGTTCTTTTTAAATGTATCAGCAATAGATTTTGAAAGTGCTTCAGAAAAAGTCATCTTCCCTACTGCATTTGCCTGTAAAATTTCATCTATCTCATTTTTGTCTAGTTCAGCAATTTTTTCTATATGAGCAGATGTAATTCCTACCAAAAAGTAATTATCACCAACAGCAATAATAGCAAGGGCTTTATCGGGAGTAACACTTACTTTTTCGAGGATTTTAATAGCTTTTCCGGAGTAAAAAGTATTCTTTTTTGTAATCCATTTCGCCCCAAAATAAGTAAAAAGCAATAAAAGTACAACCCCTATCAAAGATAGGGCAACTTGTATTTCGTAAGGCATAATATTAGCCTAAAACCTTAGCAACAGTTGATAAAATTCTATCAGGTTTAAAAGGTTTTACAATAAAGTCTAAAGCGCCTAGTTTAATTGCTTCAACAACCATTGCTTCTTGACCCATAGCGCTACACATTACGATTTTTGCAGCTGGAAAAGCGCCTTTAATTTCAGCAAGTGCTTCAAGGCCTGTTTTATTTGGCATTGTAATATCCATAATAACCATGTCAGGTTGGTGTTCTTTGTATTGCGCTACAGCGATTTCACCATCAGCAGCTTCAATTAAATTTGTGTAACCATTTTTTGAAAGAGTATCTTTAATCATCATTCTCATAAAAGCAGCGTCATCAACAACTAAAATTTTCTTATCCATATTAATAATCCTTTCTTATCATCTTAAATCAACAGTCTAAGATGTTATTAACAAATTAAATTTTTATTCAATATTTCCTAAAGAATCAATAAACTTCGACTTAACAATTTCTGTTACCCTAACAGCAAAATTGTCGTCAATTACAACAACATCACCACGAGCAATTAAGTGTCCGTTAACGATGATGTCAACAGGTGCACCAGCTTGTTTGTCAAGCTCGATAATAGTACCTTGGCTAAATTCAAGAACTTCCTTAACTTTATGTGTTGCTTTACCAATTTCAACAGATACACCTAAAGGTACGTCCATAAGTAGGTTTAGGTTATCTTTTTGCTCAACTGATAAATGATTTGGTGGAGGTGCAAATTGTTGCAACTGAACACTTTGAACATTCATTGGAGGAGGTGCTGGTTGAGCATACATTGGTTGTGCTGGGTAAGGTTGCTGGTACATAGGCTGACCTTGGTAAGGTTGCTGTGCATACATTTGTTGTCCGCCATACATTGCATTTGGGTCTTGTGGTAAAGGTTGCGCAACAGGCTGTGGAGCAACAGGTGCAGGTGTAGGAACTGGAGCAGGCGCTACTGCAACAGGGTCAGGTGCTGGTGTAGGAATTGGTGCTGGTTCAGCTACAGGAGCTGGAATTGGAGCTGGAGCCGGTGTATCTTCAGGTGTAGCATCCATATTAAGTCCGTCTAAAAGCTTACTTGATAGAGTTTTCGCAAGGTTAAGCCCTAAAAGGGACATAAATTCACTTTTAATAATATCACCAATAGTTAAATCAAAATGAACTTCAATTGCATAATCATCAGTAATGTCGTCAGAAGCATTTAAACTTTCATTTTCTTCTAAAACTGTAGCTCTAGGAGTAGTAATATCTATTACAGTTCCAAGAAATTCAGATAAAGCTGTGGAAGATGAACCCATCATTTGATTCATAACTTCACAAACCGCGGAAATATTTAACTCATCAAAGACAAAATCATCAGATACTTCAAGAGGCATTCCCATTAATTGGTTTAATATAAGCTGAACATCAGATTGTTTTAAAATCATTGTGTTCTTACCATTTACACCTTGAATATAGTCAATTTCTACTTTGATTGCTGGGTCCAAATTTGGATATTTAGCATCAGCCTTCTTTACAATTTTTACCATTGGTGTGGTAATATTTACCGCTAAATCAAGCATATTTGAAATCGCAGTAGCTCCAGAACCCATACTTATATTTTGTATTTCAGCAATGGCACTTAGTTGCATCTCGGTAAAGCCAATCGCATCCAAGTCTTCCTGTGTAATTTCGTATTTTTCGTTACTCATTTATTCCTTCCCTCAATTCTTCTTAATAATATTATCTAGTTTTATAGCTTTTCTATTGTGTAATAGGCCAAGTTTTCCATCAAACCAGATGGTTTCCCCAACTTTAACTTTTACATTGTTATTAATATTTGCATTTAGAGGGATTATATCATTTACTTGTAAATTGAGTATATCTCTCAAATCAATCGACGTTTCACATAAAGTGGCAGAAAGAGTAAGAGGAGAATTTTTAATTTCATGCATAATTTCTTCTTTTCTTTCTTTTTCTCTAACAACATCATTTCGCTTATTTGAGCGTACAGTTTTTTCGCCATACTTAATCATCATTTGCTCAAGGTCAATTGCTGGTAAGCATATGGAAATAGTATTTTTAACACTGTTAATTTCAACTTCCATTACAATAATGATTACAACATCATCAGGGGCAATGGTTTGTAAAATTCTTGAATTTGTTTCAATAGACTGTAAAGAAGGGTTTATATCAACAAATGAACTCCAAGCTTCTTTTGTATATTCGCACATTTTTTTAAGAATTCCACTCATTAATGAGGTTTCAATTTCAGTAAAATCCCTTACAACATCAACAAAATTCCCATTTCCTCCAAGAAGTCTATCTAGCATTGTGAAAGTGATAGGGTTAGAAATTTGTGTCACCATAATTGGGTCATCAATGTCTTCATCTTCAAGTCCAAGATTAGTTACACTTATAATTGTATGTTCAGGAAGTGCATTGTTAAATTCATAGTATCGTTGTTCTTCAATTTGTAATATAGAAATTCTACAATAAAGTCTTAAAAGTCCTGTAAAATACGAAGACAACAACCGTGAAAAGTTTTCAAAAATTCTATCCAAAAGTCTTAATCGTTCTTTAGTGAATTTTTTTGGCATTCTAAAGTCATAAACTTTATATTTTTTTTCAGCAGTCTGTTCAGCTATTTCTTCAATAGCCTTATCACCGCCCGAGCCGAAGCTTTTAAGCAAATCATCAATTTGACTTTGCGATAATACATCAGCCATTTGCACCCTCCTATTCTAAAAATTTATTTTTTATTCAGAAACAGCAGTTTCTTCGATTTCAGAAGCCTCTGTTTCCTCTACTTCAGATTCTTCATCGACTTCATCTTCAATTATGTTGCCTTCAGCATCAGTTTCTACAGAACCGTCTTGTGTAAGCAGTTCTTCTATATCATCAAGTGATAAATCACCATCTTCTTCAGGAGTATATCCTTCAGGAGGAGTGTAAAAATCTCCAAATTCATGAACTAAAAAGTCATTTATTATTTCAGGGTCAGTAAAGTCAACATCATTCCTAACAATTACCATTTCAACTCGTCGGTTTAAAGCCTTATTTTCTTCGGTATCATTAGGGGCAACAGGTCTATATTCACCATACCCTTCGGTACGAAGTTTTCCAGGTTCAATTATATTTGCTGCCTTAACATAGTTAACTACGTTTACAGCACGGTCGGAAGAAAGAGTATAGTCATCTTGTGTACTAAAATTTGCAACAGCGGTATGTCCACCAACTTGAATTGCCATTATTTTATCACTAACAGCAGCAAGTCCAGTATTAATTACGTCAAGAACTTCTTTCCCTGTATCAAGTAGCACAGCACTATCACCAGCAAAGAAAACATTATCTCTAAATTTTAAGTAAATATTAGAAGCACTTTGTGATAATTCAATGCTGTCAGAAAATTCACTTTCAGCCAAATATCCTTCTAAATATTGATATAATTGGTCAAAAGTTTCAGGCATATCACCATCACTTAGCTCATCAGAGGTATAAGGTTCGTCAGAATGAGTTTGGTTTTCTTGATCGACAATAGGGTTTACAACAGAACCCCTTGATGTAAATGCTTGCAAAATCATTTGCCACTTTACTTCATCAGGAGAGGAGGTTGCATACATCAAAATAAAGAAAGTAAGTAGTAGTGTTACAAGGTCACCATAGGTATCCATCCAGTTACCGCCTGATTCACCGCCACCACCTTGTTTTTTTCTAGCCACATTCTCACCTCACAAAATTTCATCTTTATACTATGTTTATCTTATCTATTATATCATAAAAATTGGATTAGGTCTATGTATTTTATGAATATATTTTTAATTTTTTATTATATTAATTATTCAGAATCACCTTTTTTGCCACCTTTTCCAGGTTTTCCCTTTTTAATCATTACTTCAAGTTTTTCTTGAATAAATCTTGGGTTTGCACCGGAAAGAATAGCTAATGCTCCCTCTTGAATAATTTGTTTGCATAAAAGTTCTTCAGCGTGAATAGCTTTAAGTCTTGTTGATATAGGAGCACAAATTAAGTTTGCAAAGATACTACCATAAAGTGTGGTAATAAGCGCAACCGCCATCGCAGAACCAAGTGTGTCAGGGTCAAGGTTTGCAAGCATGTTGATAAGACCAACGATAGTACCAATCATACCAAACGCAGGTCCTAAAGCAGAACCTTTATCAAAGAATGAATAGTTTTGCTCGTGACGTTCGCACATAAAGTCGATAGCATCATCAAGCATAGCACGCACTCTATCACTATCATTTGCGTCTACAATAAGCATAAGGCTAGTTTTCATAAATGGGTCAGTACATTCGTTTGCACTTTCTTCAAGAGCAAGCAAACTTTTTGAACGTGCAGTTTTTGCATATTCAACCATTTGATCAATAGCATCTTGTGGTTTATTTTTTGGTGGCTTAAAAACCATACCCATCATTTTTGGAACATTTCCTATAACGCTCATAGGATACGCGAAAAATAATGCACCAATAGTACCACCGAAAACGATTGCCGCAGATGCAGGGTCAAGGAAGTTTGTTATCTCACCACCACTTATCATACCAAAAACGATAAGTCCACAAGCAGCTAAAAGACCTATTAAACCGGATATATTCATTCTTATAACCATTCCTTTCTTAGTTTTGTGTGACTTTTTTACACAATGTTTTTATGCGAATAAGTTCGCTGTAAAAAAGTTTCGCCCGTCGTATTTGGCGAAAAGCACAAAACGGTGTTTGAAAATTTTATTTTCAAACTTTAGTCCTCCACTTTGTTTATAAATTTATATTTCCTCAACTTTTTTAGCAGTTTGAATAAACCGCCTAAAATTAACGGAAAATTGTTCATCTATTATCCCCATAAGTTCGTCCATAGTTTCTTTAATAACATAATTTTTGCCATTTGAAAAAGTAATTATGGTATCAGGAGTTTCGCAAACAGTTTCTATATTAAGCTCATTTATGAGCATTGGTTTCCCGTCTATTCGTGTTACTTTAATCATTAGTTCTCCTTTTATAATTTATTTATAGGGGGAAATTATTGCCATAGGAAAGTATATCCCCCTATAAAAATAAATTAATTATAATAAAATCAAGTTGGCTATTTGTAAAGTATACGTTAAATTTTAGTTTTTTGCAATTATTAAGTTAAATTATCTCTTTAAGTTGATAAGTTCTTCAAGCATAGTATCAGAAGTTGTGATAATTCTTGAGTTTGCTTGGAAAGCTCTTTGAGTTGTAATCATATCAGCAAATTCTTGAGCTAAGTCAACATTCGACATTTCAAGGGAGTTAGAAACGATTTCACCAGAACCGTCTTGTCCAGCGATAACAGCTTTCGCTTCACCAGAGGCAGGAGTTTCAACGAAATAAGTGTTTCCAGCTTCTTCAAGTCCGTTAGGGTTGTCAAATTTAACAAGGTCGATACGTCCAAGTGTCATAATTCCGTGAACAGAGTGAGTACCTGTGATAACACCATCATTACCAACAGCAATACCAGTTAAGTTACCGTGAGTTTGTTCAGAAGCAGTAGTACCACCTTCAAGAATTACAGTTCCAAGTTTAGTAGCAATATTAGTAGCGAATGTGTTTTCTCCACCGCCAAGTTTAAATGGTTTTGAAGCAAGGTCATCGGAAAGTATTGGGTTGCTTAATGAAAGAGTAATATCTCTAACATCGCCTGTAGTAACACCAGCATCAAGGTTAGCTTGATCAACTAGTGCGTTTAAAGTAGCATCGTCATAAGTTACACCTTCAAGAAGTGTGAATACTAATTGGTCGCCAGTCCATTCAGCGGAAGCAGTATTAGTTCCGTTATTAGCAACCGTTTTGTATTCAATTTCAACGCCATTTCCTTCTTCACCTTCAGTACCAGCAGTAACTGTTAAAGTTGAGTTAACACCAGCGGAAGTAATATCAAAAGTTCCTGTGCTTGTAGTAGCACCAGTTAAAGCTAATGTTTGGTCAGCTACTAGAGTTGTAGCATCAATAGTACCAGTTACTGCAACAGTTAATCCACCTAAATCAGCTGGCTCAACACCTGTAGCACCAGCAATAATAGCATCAATTGCAGCTTGGTCATAAGTTTGTGTAGCATCAAGAGTAATAGTTAAATTTTTTCCCGACCATACAGCACTTTCACCAGGGTTAGTAGCGCCAGTCTTGAAAATAACATTAGTTCCATTGTTATCAACGTCAGTGTTTCCAGCAGTTGCAGTAATAGTTGCACCACCAATTGCTGAAGTTCCTGTAGCTGCAGTAGCTCCAGCCATTGCAACAGTTGCAGAAGCTAAATCTTCCGCAGTCATTGGTGAAGTTAAGCTAACAGTAATGTCAGTGCTTCCAGCTCCTGTGATTAATGCTTGAAGTTGAGCCTGAGTATAACTTCTTCCAGCCTCAAGTGTGAAAGCAACATCTCCACCAGTGATAGTAGCACTTTCAGGAGCACCAATGCCAAAAGTAACATTACCATTTTCTGGTGAGGAGAAGCTAAGTGTAGCGTTTTCGCCACCAGTTGTAAAGTTTACAGTTCCAGAGGCAGAAGCCATAGCAGAACCAGGATCAGGGTCAGCAGAAATTGTAATTCCGCCCGCAGGAAGTGTAACACCACCTAAAGCGATTGCTTCATCAATTGCAGCTTGCAATTCAGAAATTGAGTTATATTGTTTATTTTGGTCAAAGTTAATTGTTAAGTTTCCGCCAGATAAAGTTGCGGAAGGAGTATCGCTATGTACAAAAGTAACAGAAATATTACCTTGTTCACCAGTGTCAGCAACAGAGAATGTAATTGTTGAACCCTCAAGTGTTTTTTCAGCAGAAGCAGAAGCATCTTCAACAGGAGGAACAACTACTTGAATTTTACCACTTGCAGCTTCTTGGTCAGTTGGGTCGCCAGTAATACCAAGAACAAAATTTCCTTGTGCGTCAACTAAGTTACCATAGTTATCGATATTGAATACGCCAGCTCTTGTGTAGAAAATGTTTCCTTCTTGGTCTTGAACTTGGAAGAAACCATCGCCCGCAATTGCAAGGTCCATAGGAGCATCAGTCATTTGGAACCCTGAACGTGACATAATTGTATCGATTGAACCAACAGTAGCACCATAACCAACTTGTGATGGATTATTACCACCAGAAGTAGCAGAACCAGCTGTAGCATTTCTTACATTTTGATAGTAAATATCTGTGAATGTAACACGGCTAGCTTTAAAGCCGTAAGTACTTACGTTAGCGATATTGTTACCGATAACGTCCATTTTTGTTTGATGTGCACCAAGACCTGATACACCAGAATATAGAGATTTTAACATTTAATTAACCGTTCCTTTCTCAAAAAAAAGATAATTTTATTTTTAAGTTTATTCTTTGCAGTTTGATAATTAAACGTCAACCGAGAGTTTTACCCATCAAGCATTCAGGGTAAAAAAGCTTCCTTTCGGGCCGGCTTACATAATAACGGTTGAGTCAATATTTGTGAATACATTCTCCATCATATCTTGTTTATTCATAGTAGTAATAACTTTATTATTTTGTATATTTACTACAAAAGCGTTTGAGTCAACAATTATGAGGGATTCTTTTGAGCCCTTGCCTTGTGCCAATGAAACAGCTTTATTTAATCTTTCAAGAGTATTATCTGCTTCAAGGTCAATTTCCCTAGTTTCTACTCTTTCTAAAGCATGCTTTGAAAAAGTAACGCCATTTTGTTTGTCTATTTGAGCTTGTAAGGTTTTAGCAAAAGGGCTTTCGGTGATATTATCTTTTTGTTTAGGTGCAGTTGTGTTTACAGAAGTTTGATAATTCCCATTTACTTTTTGTAAATTCTGTAACCTTAATTCATTAATTAACAATACTATCACTCTCCTTTTGTAAAAATTTTATTAGTGGAATTTTTATTTACCAACCGCCTGGAATTTCAGGAAGTGCAGGTTCTGTGCTTGTTGAAGTGTTAGCACTACTATCAGTTGAACTTGGACTATTGAAAAAATCTTGAGCAGCTTTATGGTCAGCAGCAATTTCTTCAGGAGTTTTTTCGTCATCTGTTTCTGTTTCAGTACCTTCAGTACCCTCTGTTGCAGGAGCTTCAGCTAAAATTTCCATAATATTTTTAAGTTGATAAATTTTATCATTTACAATAACATCAAAACTATCTCCGTTTAAAGCGATTGAAGAAACTGTTCCAATAACATTCTCAACATCACCAGTATCAGCATCAATAGTACCAATAGAAACAGTTTTCCCTACAAGAGAAGAAGCATAAGTTGCATTTGTGTAGTAAGTCATATTTTGCATTTCTTGTAGTGATGTGAATTGAGCCATTTGAGCAATATATTCAGAGTTGTCAGTTGGTTCAAAAATATCCTGACTTTTCATTTGTTCAACCATAAGTAGCAAAAACTCATCTTGCCCTAGTTCGTCCCCAGCTTCCTCGGTGTAATAATCCTTATATTGTTCATAGTTATAAAGAATTTGTTCTGAGTTACTTAAAGGTCCGTTTATACCGTTTGCCATAGTTCGTCTGTCCTTTCTAAGATTAATTCATTAGTATTTTCCTCGGAAATTCCATCAATTTGCCCATTATTTCCGCTAGAAAAACTATTTTCTCCACTTTGATTATGTTCAGAATTAGAGTCAGTATGATTCATAAATTCCGATAAATTATCGTTTGGAGTAACCACAGTTACATTAACAGTTTCTTCCGAGTTATGTGTTAAAGCTGAAATCAAGTTTGGTAACTGGTCTTCAATTAACTGTTGAGTCAAGGAATTTTGTGCAACAATGGAAATTGAAATTTCCGCTGCTGTTTTAACAATCTTTATAGATAAGTTTCCAAGATTTTCAGGGTTAAGTTGCATTATAAGCTCAGAGCTTTCCCCAACTTGAAGTGTAGAAATTGTATTTTGAACAAAATCACTTACTTGAACGCCAACATTTGGAGTTTGAACAGCATTTTCAGCTACAGGAGTAAATGTTGTGGTTCTATTATCCGCATTGACTATAAGTTCAGCTAGTTCGCCATTAGTTTCATTTTGCTCTTGCATTTTACCTTGATTTTCAAAATTAAACTTTTCAGTAGCTTCACTAATAATTTGACCGAAAGAAAGGTCGGAAGTTTGTGCTGTACCGCTACCTTTTACAGTAATTTCAGTTACATTAAGTAGTTCGCCTAAAAGATTAACTTGATTTTCCATTGACGTTAATGAATTAAAGCTTTTTGTAAGTCCGTTATTTTGTAAAGTGTTCAAAAGTGTGGTTGTGTCGCTTCCATTGTTTCCAATAAGACCCATTAATACAGCTAAAACTGATTGAATATCTTGGGTATTTGCAAACGCAGTTGTATTTATTTCATTGATTTTTGCAGTTAACGCTTCAATAATATTGTCTAATAGTGATGTGGTTTCATCTTCTTCGCTAGTGCTAGTTCCCTCACCAAACAACTCAAAAATGTTGCTCACTTGCATATCTTCGCCACCTGTTAATTCAGCCAAAAGGTCATTGAACGCAGAAAGCATTTTTGATAGCAGTTCATCTAAATTTTCTAAGTCATCAGGGGAAAGTTCTTCAATAGCAGAACCAATATCTTCACCACTCATAATTTTTTCAGCTAACTCTTTAATTTTGGTTGAAAAATCTTCGTTAGTAGAAGTAGAAGTTTCCGACATTTTTTCAAGCATTTCACCAAATTTAGAACCAGTTACTTCGGTAGGGCGAGTATCACTTTGTGGTGCAGATTGAGGAACAATATTATTTACATTAAAATTGACACTACTCATTAAAATAATCATTCCTTTCTGGAGTGTTTTAATAGAACTAAAGTTCATATGTCTTTTTCACCCAACTTAAGATTAATAAAGTTTCGTTCTTAAGGGACGAAAAACACAAAACTCCGAGTTTAAAAGTTACTTTTAAACTTTTTCACCTCCTTTATTGGAATAGGAATTGCGAATTTATATAAATAGCAAAAAGCTACTCATAACATAAATTTAATGTCTTTGTGCATGCATTGAATTTGAAACAAATTCTTCAATAAAAAGCTCATTTTGCTTTTGAGCAGTTTTATTATATTCCTCAAGTTGCTTACTTTCGAGCATTTCAAAAGAGTTAAGCTCTTTCGTTACACCTAAAACAACGTCCAATTGTTTTTCAATCTTTTTCTCCATATCATCAATTTGAGCAATCTTTTGAATTATACTATCGTTTAAAGCAAGAGTATAATTGCGATGAATAGCCATTTTTTGCGGAGTAAAATCTCTTTCTTTGTTAAAATCCTCGCTTGCTTTTTCAAGCTTTGTAATAAGAGATTGACGCTCGTCTTTGTGGAGTTGTAAAATATTTCTTAAAGTAGCAAGTTCATTTTTTTCTTTCCGTAAAACTTGTTCTTTATAGTTTGATAACTTTTTTAATGAAAATTGAAACTTCTTCATTTTTTATGATCATTCCTTTCCTCACATTTAATAGAAGTAAATTGCAACCTAAGTTACCGCTTTTTCCATTAATTCAAGGGTTTGTTCAATAGTGAATGCATCAGTTATTTCCTGTTTTAAAAAGTCATTAATTTTTGTGATTTTTTTAAGTGCTTCATCAAGTTGAGCATTTGTTCCACTCTTATAAGCACCAATGGAAATTAAGTCGTAGTTTTGATTATATATAGAAAGCAAATTCCGTAGCTTTGAAGCAATGGCTTGTTGCTTTTTATCGGTAATTTCTGTCATAAGACGGCTTACACTTTCAAGAATATCAATTGCTGGATAATGATTTCGCATTGCAACTTTTCTTGATAATACAATATGTCCGTCGATAATACCTCTTACAGTATCTGCAATAGGCTCGTTTGTGTCATCACCTTCAACAAGAACAGTATAAACTCCTGTAATAGAGCCTTTTTCAAAGTTTCCAGCTCTTTCAAGTAATTTTGGCATTTGTGCATAAATTGACGGAGTATAACCTCTTGCAATAGGCGGTTCTCCAACAGATAACCCGATTTCACGTTGAGCCATAGCAAAACGTGTTAATGAGTCCATCATAAGAAGTACATTTAGCCCCTTGCTACTAAAATATTCAGCAATAGCAGTAGCAGTAAGTGAGCACTTACTTCTCATCATAGCTGGCTGGTCGGAGGTTGCAACTACAAGAATTGAACGTTTCATACCTTTTTCGCCGAGGTCACGGTCGATAAACTCCCTAACCTCACGCCCCCGTTCTCCAACAAGTGCGATTACGTTTATATCCGCTTCAACTTCTCGTGCAATCATTCCAAGGAGTGTGGATTTACCAACACCTGAACCCGCAAAAATTCCAATTCTTTGTCCTTTTCCCACTGCTAAAAGTCCGTCAATCGCCTTAACTCCCATAGGAATTACATCTTTAATTGGCGGTCTTGTCAGCGGATTTACAGGCTCACCAGCAATAGAAACACTGTCAAAAGTGTTAAGTTGACCTTTTCCGTCAATAGGATTTCCTACAGCATCAATAATTCGTCCAAGTAATTCCTCACCAACATTAACTTTAAGCTTGTCCCCTGTATTATCTACAATACTTCCAGGTCCAACACCCTCAATGTCGGAATAAGGCATTAAAAGCACTTTATTTTGACTAAATCCAACAACTTCGGCAAAAATATGTCCGTCCTCACCCTTACGGTAAACCTTACACACATCACCAATATTACAAGTAGGCCCAGTAGACTCAATAGTTGTGCCAATGATTTTGTCAATTTTACCCATATACCTATACAGGTCGCTTTGTAAAATTTGAGATTTTAACGCCGCTAAATTCACTTAATCACTTCTTTCACTATTGGAATTATTAATCTGATTTTTATTGCTATTCAGTATTTCAGCAAGCAATTCAAGCTGATTTGGTATAGATGCATCAATAATTTCGTTGTCATTATCTAAAATAACAGTTCCACTTTTTGCATCGCTAAGTAGTTCAATTTCAATTTCGGGAATATTTCCCGCTAAATCTTTCAAAAACTTGTCATCAAAGTTAACGTTTTTAGAAAAGTCGCATTCAGCAACACTAATTTTCACAAAAGGAGAGTTCCTAAATGTTTTAAGGGCTTGTTTAATAATTGTAAAAATTACTTCCCTATCCGCTTTCATTTCGGCACAAATTACTTTTTCAGTAATTGAAAAAGCCAAATCCATTACTTCATTTTCATGCTTTAAATAAAGTTGTTGTTTTGAATTTTCAATTTCTTGCAATAAAGTGTCAATAGCAGTAAATTTAGAGCTAAAATATTCACTAGCGCTATTTTTACCAGCAATAAAACCTTCATCAAAACCTTCTTTTTTTGCTTGTTCCTTTAGCTTTTCCCCTTCAAGTACAGCATCATTTAAAACTTTTTGTGCAGTAGTTTTTGCTTGTTCAAGAATATTTGCTCTAGTAACGTCGTTGCCTTCCTCTAGTCTTTTTTCCTTTAGAGCAAAGTCAGCTTCAAGTTGTGAAATACGGTTGTTTATTTCATTTTGAATGCGTCTTTCAATTTCGCTAATTTGTTGTTCCTCAGGGCTTTGATCCCCAAGTATTTCCGAAATAGGCTTTTCTTTCATCACAACGGTGTTATCAATATCAACAACACCGCTATAATTTATTCCGTTTGGAGCTTTGTAAATTCTATGCAATTATTTCATCTCCTCCGCCCTTACCGATTACGATTTCGCCTTCTTCTTCAAGTCGTCTAATAATAGATACAATACGTTGTTGTGCTTCCTCAACATCACGCATACGAACATTATGTAGATACTCAATATCGGAACGGATAGATTCTTGCATTCTTTGTGGCATATTTGCGTATAGAACAGCTGTAACTTCTTGGTTTGAACCTTTAATAGCAACAGCAAGGTCTTTTGTATCAACATCTCTGATAAATCTTTGGATAGAAGATTCGTCTAGGGCTAGGATATCTTCGAACACAAACATCTTTTGTCTGATTTCAGTAACAAGATCAGGATCACGGATTGAAAGTTCATCAAAGATGATTTTTTCAGTTGACCTATCAACTTGGTTAAGAACATCAGCAATGTAGTTTACACCACCAATATCTGAAGTATCCATTGTAATAACAGAAGCGAACTTTTTCTCCAATGTTTCTTCAATAGACTTAATAACATCAGGAGAAGCAGTGTCCATTTTTGCAATTCTTTCAACAACATCAACACGTTTATCTTTTGGAAGTTCAGATAACACCATAGAAGCTTGGTCGGAACGAACGTGAGATAAAATAAGTGCGATGGTTTGTGGGTGCTCATTTTGCACAATTGCAAGCATGTTTTTAGGGTCAGCTTTTCTCATAAAGTCAAAAGCCTTAACTTTAAGTGACTTAGTAACTTTATTCATCAATTGTTCAGCAGATTGCTCGCCAAAAGCTTTTTCCAAAATAGATTTTGCGTAAGTCACACCGCCCTCAGTGATAACTTTTTGAGTTAAACAAAGCTGATAAAATTCACTTAATATGGCATCAACAACATTCATTTCCATAAAAGGTAATTTTGAAACTTCAAAAGTTACTTTTTCAACTTCTTCTTCAGGAAGATGCTTGTAAATCTCTGCCGCTCTGTCTGAACCAACGGCAGTGATTATTGTAGCAACTTTTTGTACACCAGTAATATTTTCAAGTATAGCAAGTGAGGTAGCATCAGCTTCAGCATCGGCAGTAGCTTCTATTTTTGCAGCTATTTCTTCAACATTAGTTTCGTCAGCAGGAGCTTTTTTTTGTCTAGCCATTACTAATCATCCTCCCTTATCCAGTTTTTGAGTAAAGTAGCCGCTATTTCAGGTGAACCTGTGATAAATTCTTCAATTTCACGTCTAATCATAGCTTCCTTAGTTTCGGTTTCTTCTTCACCGAGTTTATGTACTTCCGCTTCTAGTGCAATTCTTTCTGCTTCTTGTCTTGCTTGTTCTTCAAGCATTAATCTTTCGGCTTCTTCTTGCTCTAGTCGTAATTGTTTTTCACGTTCTTTCTTCTTCTTACGTTTTCTAATTAATAAGATGATGATTATAATAATGATTATTAGGATAATTATTCCACCGATAACCAAGATTTGCATTAATGATAATCCAAGTAGTACAGGAACTTCCTCATCATCTTCGCCAGTTTGGTCACCAGGTTCAGTTGGGTCATCAGGGTCAACTGGTTCAAGTCTATCTTCAAACTTAGGTAAGCTTCCTACAGAAACAAATTCAACCGCAGTTCCCGCCGCATTAGCAGCAAGCCCTTGAATAGTTACTCTCTCCGCTTCAGTTAATATATCAGTATAAACTACAACAGAAACAGAAACTCGCTCAACATTGTAACCAGCTTTTTCTGTTTGAGTTTTCAAAGTATTTACAAGGTAAGATGTGCTTGAACTTTGCTCGCTCCAATTGGTTGTAGTGTCCCCAGTTGTACCAGTTGGGAACGTTCCGTCGGCATTAGGTTCAACACCAACAGTATCTCCACCAGGAGTAACACCCTCGCCACTCGCTTGATAATCTTCTTCGTATTCAACCATTCCGCTATCGTCTACAGAAGGCGTGTATTCAGTATTCTCCGAAACGCTTTTATCAAAGTCAAGAGTAGCGTTTACTGCAACATTAACACCGTCTTCACCATAAGAATTTATAAGAAGGTTCATAATTTCATCTTTTATAATTCCCTCAAAATCTTTTTTATAGGCAAGAAGTTTGTCTTGGTCGCCAGCACTTTCCATTTCCGCTAATTCTTCAGCGGTAAAAATATTAAGAGGATTTCCAGCACCGTCCATAATAGAAACATTTTCTTCAGTAAGATCAACAATTGAAGAAGAAACTATATGATTAATACCGATAATTTGGTCGTTTGTAAGTACAACGCCCTCTTTTAAATATACCACTACCGAAGCGGTAGGAACACTTTTATTTGTTGTTAAAACATTATTACTTGATTCAGGAATATCAAGATTTACAACAGCAGCCTCAATACCCTCAAGAGTTCCAATAATTGATTGCAATCTATCTTGAGTTTGCATTCTTTCAATTTCTCTTAGTTGAGAATCTGTGGTAAACATATCGATGCTTTCCGACCAAATTGTGTTTGTAATCGGTGATTTTGGATAGCCAAGCATTGCTAAATCCATTCTCACTTGATTTTCCACACTTTCAAGAACTGCTATAGTATTTCCACTTGTAATTTGAACATCTACGTCCATTCTTTCAAGCTCGGTAACAATTTCTTGATATTCAGTATCGCCAAGTCCGCTATACAATACTGTGTATTCTTCTTGATTGTTTAATATAACAGCAAAAATTATTGCAGACATGACAATTAAGCCGGCTATTACACCGACTATTATTTTACGAGATTTAGGTTGTTTTCCCCAGAACTGTTTACTATTAGTTCTAAAATGAATCCACTGTTCTTTAATTGACATTAGTTTCCTCCGAATGCGTTCTACATAAAGTAGTTTATATAATTTTTATGACAGAGAGTAATATGAGAACAAAAAAGTCGCCTAGTGAAGCGATTATATACTCATTCTCATAATTTCGTTATAAGAATCTACAGCAGTGTTTTTCATAGTTACTAATACATCAAGAGCAGTAGCAGCCTTTTCTAAATTCACTTGCACAGTATGTAAATCATCAACTTCACCTAAAGCGACTCTAATACTATCTTCCTCAGCAACCTTACGAGTTTCCTCAACATTTTGAACAGCTTGACTAAAAATATCAGTAAATGAGGCAGAAGAACCTTGGGTTTCCTCAATTTTTGCTATGCTTTCTTCAGTTCCTAAAGGTTTAATTGTTTCAAGAGGACTAATTCCATTCATTGGTATAATAAACATTTTATTTCTCCTTTTAGTTGCAGTAATATTGTTTTTATTTTAAAAGAATTATTTTCCTATAGATAGGGCTTTTGAAGCCATACTTTTAATTGCATTTAAAGCAGTAATATTTGCGTTATAAGACTGAGTAGCCGCCATTAAATCTAAATTTTCTTCCGTCCTGTTAACATTTGGCATTAAAACATAGCCATCTTCGTTTGCGTCAGGGTGAGAAGGGTCATAAATCGGAGTTAGTGGAGTATCATCTTTTATAACTGCGTCAACAGTAACTCCTTCGTAGTGCATTGTATTAGCTTGTTCAATAAAATTATCTAATCTCGAATTAGCTTCAAGGATAGATTGTGAAGTATCACTACTAAACTTAAGCTTATTACTTTGTTCAGATAAATGTGTATCAAAAGATTTTCTCTCCTCAAAAACAACTAACTGACGAACATAAGGACCGCCGTCTTCAGTTCGAGTAGTTTCGGCATTGGCAATATTTTGTGTAATAACGTCCATTCTAAGCCTTTGAGCAGAGAGTGCGTTCTTACTTATATCGAGTGAAGATAAAAATGACATATAATTCAATCCTTTCAAGTGGTTTCATAGCAAGTTGTTAGTTAATTAAAACCTATAGTGTGCACTATCTCGAAATAGCAGAGCTAATCATACGAAATTCAGCACTCATTTTATTTATTAACGTATCATATTGGATTTGTGCATCGGCAAGAGCAACTTGTTCCCTTTCCATATCAACATTATTTTCATTTATAGTTTGACTTGTACCCGTTTCTTCGGTTACATATGTATGTAAATCTAATTGTTTTTTACTTTCACCCATTACACGATTTTTAAAATCGCTTTGGACTTCGGAAATAACTGCTTCAAAATGAACTGTCTTTGCATTGTAATATGGAGTATCGCTATTTGCAATATTTTGAGCAGTAACACTTTGTTTTAGCCATGTAGCATCCAATCCTTGTTCTAATAATCTAAAGCTAGTATTATTAAATAAAGCCATTAAAACACCGCTCCTTTCAGAATATATATTAACTAAAATATGAACAAACACATAAAATATTCACATTTTTTATGCACTTTTAACACAATAAATACTCGTGTATATATTATAATACAAAATTCAACAAATTTCAAGTAAAAAAAGAAAAAAGATACAACTTTTACAATTTCTACAAAGAAATAAAAAAACAAACTATCAATTGATAGTTTGTTGTATAAATTGTTAGTGAATTGGACTAATTTTAAGCTTAATTATTGTATGAACTAACGAAAAAACCAACTCTTTTTTATGTAATATTTTTAACTTATTAATTTTATCTTCCCCGTCGGAAATAGTCATAGCGGTTATTTCAGGCAATTTAGAAAGGGTTTGCTTTTCAATGTAATCCCTACATTTACTGCAACCGCAAATTTTGAATCTTGCAAGTGCTTCATCAATATTCTCCGAAATTAATATTTTGTTAATATTTACCATAGTGTCTTCTTGCTTAGGGGTGTGAATATTTAAATTTTTAAAAGTTTCATTTAATATGGGGTTTTCAACATCATCAAAATCTTCTTCTTGAGATATAAGACTTAAAACGTGACTAGTTTTATTTGTGCGTTTATTCATTTAAATGCCCACGGTATCCGAATGTAGCTACAAAAATTAATAAAAATACAATTATGTGCTCGGACACCTTCCTTTCTTAAATTTTTAAAAACTATATCTTTGTCTATAAAATAGAATTATCTTTTTGTTTCAGGATATAATTCAGCGGTTGCTCGAATATAGTCCTTTGAAGCTAAACATCGTGGAGAATATGTTACAACAGACTGCATATGTGCGGGTGCTTCCGCAGCGGCAACACTAACAGAAATTTTTGATGAAATTACTGTAGTTCCAAGCTGTTTTGCAAGGATAGAAACCATTTCTAGCACATCTTCGCTAAGTTGCGCTCGAGGATTAAATTTTGTGAGTAAAATCCCTTTGAGGTTAAGCTCTGTATTATAATGTTTTTTTACAGCTTTTATTGTATCCTTAATTTGGGATACACCTTGTAAACTTAATATTTCCGCAGTCATTGGAATTATCAAATCATCAGCAGCCGTATAAGCATTTATTGTCAATAAACTTAAAGCAGGCGGAGTATCTATGATTATATAATCATAAAAACGGGAAATAAATTTAAGTTTTTCTTTAAGAGCAAACTCCCTCCCTACTTGTTTTAATTCAAGCTCAAGACCGCTTAAAATTATGTTTGAGGGAATAACGTCACAAGTTTCAGTTGTATAAATTGCCTCGTGAATAGAATTTTTCCCTAAAAGCACATCGTGGATTGTAATTTTTTCATTATGAACACCAAAAGTAAAACTTAAATTCCCTTGAGGGTCTAAATCTATAGCTAAAACCTTTTTCCCTCTTGAAGCGAGAATCGCCGAAAAAGCACAAGCTGTTGTAGTTTTTCCTACCCCACCTTTTTGATTTGTAAAAGCAATTATTTTTGCCATATGGAAATTTCCGTTCCTTTCCAAATAAATTATATAAATCTATCTATCACTTAAAATTCTTCTTACATGGTCGATATTATCTCTGTCAATTTTATTTATATATTGGGCAATAATTTCCTCTTGACCAATACGCAAATTTAAAAATGAACAGCCAAAACCACGTATATTACTATCTTTTTGGGATTGTTCCCTTAAGATTTCCATCATAACAGTAACGTTATCTTTAAGTAAAGGTAATGTTACTGAAAGAATATCATTAATTTCTAGTGTATCTATAACACACTCAAAGAAAATGCCTCCAAGGCTAATATCTTTTATTTTCATAGGGAAAGTCAATTCTTCTTTAGGAGTTTCTCCATTTCGAGAAGTGAGAGTAGCTTTGCTTAAAATATCTACTTTCGATTTATAAAATTGTCGTCTTTCTTCCAACAAAATAGGATCTTTAAAAAGTTCGGCGTTAAG
>CAYJLB010000019.1:0-371 GCA_964370845.1 uncultured Oscillospiraceae bacterium | reverse complement strand
AAATTTGTACAAAGTTCAACTTTTGTATCATAACAAGTTCTTGAACCATCTACATAATTAAAAACCATATCAATAGGAGTCCCCTTAGGATATTCCTTTTTTATTGGGTGTTTAATATGAATAAGACTGCTAATCGAGTCTTGTGTAATCGAAAACATTTCAGATTTAACTAGTAACTCCCCATCTTTTGTAAAGACGTCAACACGAATAACTTTTCTTGCGTCTATCAAAATTTTCCCCTCATTTCAAAATAAAAATATACATATAACTCATTATACAACAAAAAAAATAATTTTGCAATATAAAATACTATACAATATAAAAGAAAAATGATATAATTAAATAAAAATATCCTCTAAAACAAAAATATA
>CAYJLB010000018.1:28983-39548 GCA_964370845.1 uncultured Oscillospiraceae bacterium | reverse complement strand
TTTCAAGTGAAAAAAGTTTCGTTCTTAAGGGACGAAAAGCACAATAACTCCAAACAATTAAAATTATTGTTTGAAAATTTATTTTCAAACTTATGACCATTCCTTTTCTTTAATAAAAATTTAGGGACGAGCAAAAAGCTCGCCCCTAAAAATGTTGTTATTTTATTCCAGAAGTAGTGTTTCCTTCGATAAAGTATCTTTGTGCTACTAAGAATAATAATATCATTGGTACTGACAACATCATTGAACCCGCCATTGTTTGGTTTGGAAATGAAAAATATTGGCTATTCAGTGACGCCATTCCGACAGGAAGTGTAAACATATCCCTTGAAGTAATCAACAAGTTTGGCATCATAAAGTTGTTCCAAGTTCCCATAAATGTCATAATTGTGATAGTTGTAATCGGTGGTCTTGCAAGTGGTAATGCTATTCTAAAGAAAGTACCTATCCTTGACAAACCATCTAATGCAGCCGCTTCTTCAAGAGCAATTGGGAACGACATAAAGAATTGTCGCATCATAAAAATGTTAAATGCATTAAATACAAATGGAATAACTAAACCTTGATAAGTATTTACAAATCCAAAGGAGTTAAGTAACATATATTGTGGAATCATTGTAACTTGTCCAGGAATCATCATTACACCTAAAATTACATAAAAGATAACATTTCTTCCTTTAAATTTAATTCTAGCAAAGGCATAACCCGCCATTGTTGAAGTTAAAACACCTAGAATAGTTACCGCAATTGCGATGACAATACTGTTTATATACCATTGAGCAATTGGATTTCTTCTAAAAAGGTCAATATATGAATCAAAAGATAGATTTGCAAAATCAAAAGTTAGCTTATATGCCTCGGAAGTAGGACGTAAAGAAGTATAGAATGACCAAAAATAAGGGAATAACGCAATAATTGCATATCCTATTGTTATAAGATAAAACATGGCTTTTGCAGGTAATTTAGTAGTTCTTTCCATTACTTTTTACCTCCTTTAATTCTTTGTGGTCTTACTTCAAAGAAGTATTTTTGTAACATTGTCAATGTGAAAATTATTATGAATAGTACAACAGCTACTGATGAACCATAACCTAATCTATTTTCACTAAACGCTTTGTTGTATAAGTAAAGTACGATTGTAGTTGTTGAACCCAAAGGTCCACCTTTACCACCTGAAATAATAAACGCTTGGTCGAACATTTGCAGAGTACCAATTATACCTGTTACAACAACGAACATTGTTTTTTCTGATAACAAAGGTACAGTTATGTTGATAAAACGTTTAATTCCAGTAGCTCCATCAATAGAAGCTGCCTCATAAACATCGCTTGGAATTTCTTGTAAACCAGCAAGGAATACAAGCATTTGCGTACCAACAGTTGACCAAATCGCCATGACCATAGCAAGTGGAAGTGCAAAAGTTGGGTCAGCAAACCAGCTTACAGGGTCAAAACCAAAGTTTGCTAAAAATTTGTTCGCAATACCGTTTGTGTTAAATAAGAACATAAACATTGATGCGGAAGCTACAGCAGAAGTTACTGCTGGAATATAGTAGGCAACTCGGAAAAAAGTTTTACCACGTATTTTTTGATTAGCAACAGTTGCAAGCAAAAGTGCAATTGTAGTTTGAATAGGCACTACAAAAATCGAATATCTAAAAGTGTTCCAAAGCGCTTGATAAAAGTCAGGGTCTTGGAATAATTTTATGTAATTTTCAAAAAATACAACTTCAGTTTCTTGTGGCTTTAAGATATTATGGTCTGTAAAGCTTAACACAAAGGAATAAACCGCAGGACCTATTACAAATATTAACATTAAAATTACTATCGGTAAAATCAATATCCAACCCGCCAAAGTATCTTGAAATTGTCTTGTATTACTTTTCTTCACGAGTGTACCCCCTAATTAATTATTTTTATTATTTTTGTTCAGCTAGAGCTGCATCAATTGCCGCTTGAGCTTCGTTAAATGCATCAGCAACAGACATTCCTTCTAGTTGAACTTTTTCCATAGCTAAAGCTGCTTCAGTTACAACAGTTGGTGAAATTACACCGTAGTTAAATGG
This sequence comes from uncultured Oscillospiraceae bacterium, assembly GCA_964370845.1. Classification (GTDB taxonomy): domain Bacteria; phylum Bacillota; class Clostridia; order Oscillospirales; family Ruminococcaceae; genus CAYJLB01. Next base: position 37,483 of record CAYJLB010000018.1, on the reverse strand, counting down.
GCTTGCAACAGAAACTGCATCAACAAACACTTGTCTTTCTGGGAAGTTAGTTTTAAATGTTTCTAGTGATGAAAGTCTTGATGGCATTGAACGTCCAGCTTCAGCAACTGCTAATTGTTGTTCAGTTGAAGTTAAGAAGTTGATTACGTCCATAGCAGCTTCAGGGTGTTCAGTGTTGTTTGACATTGAGTAAGCAACAGTGAATTGCATTGAAGCTGGTTCGTCTTTGTAAGGAATTGGAGCAACACCGTAATTCATATCAGGAGCAAGTTCTGATAGAGATTGAACCATCCAGTGACCTTCGATTGTCATAGCAACCATACCTGAAGCAAAAGCGTCACCATTCCAGCCTACACCTAGTTGTTGTGGAGTTTGAGCATAACCTTGGTCGATTAAACCGTAGTAGAATTCGTAACCTTCAATGTTTTCAGCAGTGTTTAAAGTAGGGTTTCCGTTTTCGTCAACCATTGAACCACCAGCTGAGTAGAAGAAAGGTTGTGCACGAGGTAATTCGTTTTGTAGTGACATACCGTAAATACTGTCGCTAGTTAAAGCAGCAGCAGCAGCTTCTAATTCGTCCCAAGTTGTAGGAACAGCAACGCCAGCAGCGTCTAATAAATCTTGATTGTAGAATAATGCAAGTGTGTTAAAGTCTTTTGGAATACCGTAAAGAACTCCATCAGTTCCTCTAAATGCATCTAATAATGCTGGGTCAAAGTCAGCTAAATCTTCTTCTGATAAAGCAGCATCAAGTGGAGCTAATTTTCCAGCATCAATAAATTGACCTGATTGGAAAACGTCCATATAGAAAATGTCAGGCTCTTCATTTGCAGCCATTCTTGTTTTAAGAACTTCCCAAATATCTCCAGAAACTGGTTCAACAGTTAATGTAACATTTGGATTAGCTTCCATATAAGCTTCAGCTTGTGCAATTACTAAGTCCGCTTCAAATGGGTCGGAATATGTAGCAATTGTAAGTTCAACCGGTTCATCAGATACAGCTTCTGTAGTTTCTTCGCCATCAGCTTGTGAAGCAGTAGTTTCATTTCCTCCCGCAGCAGTAGTTTCAGATGTTCCTCCATCGCTTGAACAACCAACAACAGTTAATGCTAGCATACTAGCTAGGATTGCAGTTAAAATTCTTTTTTTCATTTTTCTAATTCCTTTCTGTTTGAAGTAAATTAATACTTAAATTTCCGAAGCCTTTCGGTTATGTGTATATTATAATATTCGCACTCTAATTTGTCAATAGTTTTTCTATTTTTTGTATATTTGCACAAAACAATGTAAATTATTTGTAAATTAAGACTAAAATATATATTTAAAATGCACCTTTACACCGCATTATCCGAAACCGTTTCGGTAAATTTTCAAAATAAAAAAAGAGAACTACATTTTATATAGATTCTCTCTTTATAATTTCACAATCCAAGGTCTTTGTATGAGGAATTTTTTTCCCATTTGACATTTTAACTAGCATTTTTGTAGCCTCAATGCCTTTTAAATAGTCATCTTGCTCCACTGTGCTAAGGGGAGGAGTTGTATACTTTGAAATAGGAATATTATCAAAGCCAATTAATCCAACATCGTCAGGGATTTTCTTTCCTCGTTCCTGTAAAGCTTCCATACAGCCAAGTGCCATATAATCGCTCGCACAAAAAATTCCATCAATTTCGGGATATTTCGACAAAATTTCCTTTGTTACAATTTTCGCATCTTTTCTATTAAAATTACCACGAAAAATTTCATATATTTTTTTACCCGATTTTTCAAGAGCAATTTTATATCCCGCTTCCCGTTCAAGGCTTACCAATGCATGAGAAGTACCGCTTATCATAGCAATATTTTTCTTACCCGACTTCAATAATTCTTCAACAGCTTTTGTCGAATATAGTGTGTTATTTACAACAACACAACCTTTAGTGTCGCTATTCACTTGCACATCGATAAACACGCATTGAATATTACTTTCATAAACTTCGCCCAATCGTTCATCATCATAATCAAAGCCAAATAAAATCGCTTTAGAAATCCCTTTATTTCTAAAAAAATGAACATAATTGGAAATATTATCAGGGATAATATGAACCACAACAGTTTGCTCATTTTCCACTGCGACCTTATTTACACCGCACAAAATCGGATAAATCGGGTTATAATCAACAGAGTTAGAAGGAACTTCAAAACCTTTTAAAACTAAAGCAATTTCATTAGAAACACTCATTGCTAAATTTTTTGCAGTAATATTTTTTATATAACCCATATCGTTTGCAAGTTGTTGTATACGTTTTTTTGTTTCTTCGCTTACATCATCTTTATTATTTAAAGCCCGTGAAACTTGAGTAACGGACATATTTGCTGCTAAAGCTAAATCTTTTAGTGTAATCATTTTTAAATTCAATAAACTTTTATCAAAACTAAAGCTTATTATCCTCCTTTCGCAAAAAATCATTTCTTTTATATGATAACACATATTTTTAAAATTGTAAACTTATAAAAGCAATATTTTATCAAACACACTAATTATATATAAAAATATTAAAACTTTCCTAAATATAATCCATGTATTTTGCATATAAACTGTTATAATGTTTCTTATATATTAATTATTGTACGAAAGAGGACTAGATATGAACATTAAAGTGACATATCCAAAAGGTTGGATATTTGATGAGATGAAAAGAGATTTAGACGGGTTTGTAGGAAATTTAGATATTGTTGTTCCCGATATTATTACAAAAGATGATATTTATGTAAAAGATCGCTTAACAAAAAAAGTTAAAGCGAAAGATGTTGGCGCAATTGCTCAAGACGCTGATTGGGAAGTTCAATATCTTTGGTGGAATAGTGAAAGCTTTTCAAACTGGCTTGATGGATTTGTACGAAACGCTTATCTTATTAAAGATGAAAAAATGATGGACAAAGCAAAAAACTTCATTTATCATATTTTAGAATCCCAAGATGATGACGGTTATATTGGAATTTATGACGAAGATTTAAGATATAATTTTTCTTCCGAAAATGGCGAATTATGGGCACAGGCTACTTTTTACAGAGCAGCAATGTCCTATTACGAACTAACAAAAGAGGAAATAGTTTTTGAAAAAATAAAACGTGCTGTTGACCACACTATGGAAATTTATAAAATTGACGAAAGCACTCCATTTAATCTTGAAAACGACTATGCAGGTGCTTGTCACGGGCTGATGTTTGTTGATGTTTGTTACACTATTTATAAATATACAAATGAGAAAAAATATGTTGACTATGCAGCTTTTTTATATGAAGATTATAGTAAATATGATTTGAGTGAAAAGGATATTATTAAGTCAAACTTAGAAAAATATGACCTGAGCTTTTTCGGACACGGCCCTCACATATACGAGCATTTTAGGGCAGTTATTTTAGCTAATCTTTCAAATAACGGAAAATACGAAAATTTAATTCAGTCTTATTTGCTTAAACTTTTTTACAGCACAACTCCGTCAGGTGGGCCAATCGGTGATGAATGGGTATTTAACAGAACCGCTAGTGCAACTGATACAGGCTACGAATATTGTTCATTACAAGAATTACTTCACTCTTATGGATTGTTGTTAGAATTGACAAATGACAAAAAAATTGCGGATAAAATGGAATGGTTATTTTACAACGCAGCTTTCGGAGCAAGACACCCTCACAAAAGCCAAATCGCATATTGTCAAAGAGATAATGCATATAAAACTTTCGGAAAAGAGCCTGAGGGGAAAGTTGGCGAAAATGTAAGATATAAATATTCAACTGCTCATCAAGATGCAGCTGTATGCTGTGTTCCTAACGCAGGAAGAATTTTAACATATTTCTTAGAATTTGCTTATTCCGAATATAAAAACGGTCTTAATGTAGACTTTTATGTTCCGTCAACTACACAAAGAACTATAAATAATGTTTCCATTTCAATTGAACAAGAAACAAACTACCCTTTCCAATTAGAGTCAACTCTTAAAATTAAAGGGGACGGAAAATTACCTATTCGCTTGAGAAAACCTGAATGGGCGACAAATATGACTATAGAGTGCGTCGGAGCGACAATAACTGAAACCGACAAAGAAATTATTGTAGAAAAAACTTGGAGCGACGACGTTATAACTATTTCTTTTGACACGGAAGTAAAAGAGCATTTTGACTTTATCCGTGAAGCTTATTACAGCTATGGTCCACTTGTTTACTCCTTGAAAATTGAGGAAGATTTTGAGGCGGGTAGAGATTATGGAACTTTAGAACCTGACAGTTTATACTCACCAAAAAGTTTTAGTTATGAAGAATGGAACTCAACAAAGGAAACTCTTTCTTCTTTTAAAGTTTTGAGTTTAGGTGAAAGCTTTCAATCTCCAACTATTTTAGAAGGCGTAATTGAAGACAACAAAACAACTAAAAAAGCCGAATTTTTCCCAATGGGAAGTACCTTACTTAGAAAAGTTACCTTCAAGAAAAAATAAATTAAAGTTATTAAAGGGGCTGTAACGAAATACAGTTTTTGCGTTTTACAAAGAGAGGGTGTGACGAAACACTGTTTTTTTAGTTTCGTCACACCCTCTTTAATATTGATTTTACTTTTTTATCGTGGTATAATTAGCCAATGATAAAATTTAAAAACGAGGTGATTATTTTTATGGAAGATTTAAAAATATTTTGCGAGATTATTGAAAAAAACTTACTTATAGAAGGAACTTTTTCTGTTCCACGAAATGAAAATACTGAACATCAAAAAGGCAAAATCACATTAATGGAAATCGGCGGAGAAATAAAATATCAATTGGAACTTTTCACTCAAAAGCAAGCTTTCCACTATAATTATTCCTCAAAAGAAATGGCAAAGGAACTTGAAAATTTGCTGTTAAATAAATTTAGGCAGTTTTCATTTAATACAAATGAATATAGTTATAGTTTAAAATTTTCTAAAAAAGATAAACTTCTTCATAATAGAAAAAAACTGACTAATGCAATATCAAATGCTCCAAAAAATCATAATCGTAAAAAGGAATATTTGCTTCAAGAGGGTGAGTTCATTCCGCCACTGGTAGATTTAGGTGTTTTTACAAAAGAGGGAAAAGTTGTAAATTCTATGCAAGATAAATTTAGGCAAATCAATCGTTTTGTTGAGTTTGTTGAAGACACTATAAGACATAAAAATCCAGAAAGCTTAAATATTTTGGACTTTGGTTGTGGAAAAAGCTATCTTACTTTTATTTTGTACTATTATTTGAATTTTGTTAAGAAAATTCCTACAACAATAACAGGCCTTGACCTAAAAGAAGATGTTATAAATAAATGCAATGAAATTGCCAAGGGATATGGTTATGACAAATTGAAATTTATAACAGGCGATGTTGCATTATTTAAAGATAGCAACGATATTGATATGGTGATAACTTTGCACGCTTGTGACACTGCGACGGATTTTGCTTTGTATCACGCTGTAAAAATGAATGCGAATATTATACTTTCTGTCCCTTGTTGTCAACATGAAATTAATGGACAAATTGGCGAAAACAAAAACACTTTATTCACTCGTTACGGCTTGGTAAAAGAAAGAATGTCCGCCCTTGCTACTGACAGCATAAGAGGAAACTTACTACAACTCTGTGGTTATTCCACTCAGTTACTTGAGTTTGTTGACATTTCACATTCCCCAAAAAATATATTAATAAGAGCTGTAAAAGGTGGAAATACCGCAGACAAGTCACAGCTTACAAAAGAAATAGAAGATTTTTGCAACTTATATGGAGTAAATCCAACATTGAAAACTCTTTTAGAAAGTGAACTAATCAATTAATCTATTTTTTACTTTAAATAGATTTCCACTTGATATTTTCCTTTCATTTTGTTATAATTACAAAGTATGTGAAATTTACAAAGTGAAAGGACTGAACATTTTTATGAATTGTGATTGGTGCGGTAGGGAGTTTAACCCTAAAAAAGAAAATGGAGTTTGCCCAGATTGTGGCGGTTTACATAGTGCTTATTATGACGAAAGCAAAGATGATAGAAAAGCTTCTAGTGTAAGCCAGCAAAGTTATGCAAATATAACACAAAAAACAGCTGGAGTTTCAATTAATAACACTCCGTCAAAAACTACAAATTCTACAAACACTACTTATGCTAAAGTTGAATATAGCTATGACGGGAAAGGTGCTTCGTCAGTTAGTGCTACTAAAATTATAGCAATATTAGTTATTTTAGTTTCAATTACTATTGTTGGTTTTGTTGTTTATGGTTTTTTTGAAAATGAGGAAACAAGTGTTGAAAACCCTGGTTCTTTCGAATATGAATACAACGCTGAAGCTGACGATTATGACGATGAATATGTGGATAAATCAATAAATGGAGAAAAATATAATATTCCATCTGAATATAGCCAATACGTTCCTACAGTTCCAATTATCGAAGACGGTGTTGTTTATGGTATTGAGGAGGGTGACTCTCCTGCTGTAATTGTAATCCCTGAGGGAGTTACGCATATTGCCGACGGTGCTTTTTACGACGAGTACGTTATTGCGGTAATTTTCCCAGAAAGTTTGGAAAGTATTGGATCTTTTGCTTTTTATGACTGTTACGCCCTTGAATATGCAGTTTTACCTGATGGTTTAAAAGAGGTTTATCCTTATGCTTTTGCTCAAGCAGGTGACGAAGAATATGGAATTGACTTTGGTGAAGTTCCTTCTTCTTTAGAATATGTTGGGGAATATGGACTTATCACAATGCTTCCGACAAGCGGAATTTCTCAAGACGTTTTTCTTGAGAAGGGAGCGTTTAATTATTCAAACTACTATGAAAACGTTGATGAAGATGGATTTGTAATAATTTCTGACGTTCTAATAAAATATATCGGAAGTGCGCCAAATGTTACTATTCCCGATACAATCGGACTAATCGACTCTTACGCATTTTATGAAAACGAGTCAGTAACCTCTGTCGCAATGAACGATAGCGTTTATGTAATCGGCGATTATGCCTTTTTCGGAATGGACAGCTTGACAAATGTTGCTTTTTCAGCCAATCTACAAGACATCGGAGAAGGCGCATTTAGCGAGTGTAATCAATTAGTAGCAGCAAATTTACCTGAAGGGCTGCTTTATGTCGGCGCAGATGCATTTTTCGCTTGTGAAAATTTGATTGATTTAACAATTCCTTCAACAATTACACATTGTACCGATACATCTTTTTCTGTAAACGCATGGTATTATGAATACTTTCCTTTTTACGGAAATTTTATAATTGGCGACGGTTTATTGGTAGATATGTATGTTGAACATGGAAGTGATACAATTTTAGTTCCCGAGGGAGTAAAAAATATTGCAACGGGAGCAATTAGTTTAAATAATGCAACTGAAGTAATTATTCCAAGTGGCGTCCAATCGCTTCAATACGGAGCATTTTCCACTTTCAGTCATGACGAAGAAGTTGTAATCGAAATTCCCGACAGTGTGGAATTTATTGACGGAGCATTATTTGATGAATTTTGGTTAAGTTCCGACTTAGTGACGATTCGTTGTAGCGACTCTAGCTATGCTTATGAATACGCAATGTATTATGGCTACGATGTTGAATTAATGTAACCTTAAAATAACAAAAGGTGTGAGAAAACTTTTTTCAGTTTCCTCACACCTTTTAATTTTATATTAAATCTTCGTCAGGTTGTTGTCCAGTGTGCAATGCCCATTTACAATCAGTCATTTTGAAGTTTGTGAAAGTAGCCTTAAAAGCTCCGTCCTCTGGGCTACAAGCATATAATCCAAAATTAATTTTTTCCTTTCCATTAAACATATGACAAATTCTAATGTGTTCAAAATTTTCACCGTCATAAGAATTTTCTACACAAAAATCTTCATCTCTGCGACTTAATCTAAACCACATTGTCTTAATATCAGCTGGAATTCGGGTTGTAGACCAGTCGGAAAATCCGTTGTTTGTCACTACTGCCCCTAAAAACTGAGATTTTTCATCTCCATACTCAACAGAAGCTTTTATCCAATTTTCGCTGTCTAAATACATAACAATTCCCGCTTGGTCAAAATTATTATCGCTATTAAAATCAATTTTCACATCAAAAGAAAACTCTTTTTCAAAAGTTTCCATTTGCAACATTGGCGCATTGTCATTTCTAAATTTATAATAAGTTCTTTGCCATAAATCAGTGCCACCCTCAGTTATAATCTCGATTTTATCTTTTTCAATTGAAAATTCTTTAGGCTCGTTTGTCCATTTTAATTTTGCAATGTCAAAATTCATATTGTCCACCATTCCTTATATTAATTTTTTATCAAAGGCAATTTTTTCGCTATTGTCGAACCAAATTGTTCCGCAATAAGAAAATCCATTCTTTTTTAATATGTGTTGCATTTTTTTATTGTCAGCATCTGTGTCAACTCTAAAGTAAAACACACCTTGCTTTTTGCTTAATTCTTCAACTAAATCAAAAACAACTGTTGACAAATTTTTTCCACGAGCCTTTTCATTA
>CAYJLB010000018.1:0-28973 GCA_964370845.1 uncultured Oscillospiraceae bacterium | reverse complement strand
ATCGATGCACAACAACATATTTTTCATTACTGTTCCAATTACCATTTAAGCTATCATAAGCATTTTCACCATCGAAATCAATGCACAAATAACCTAAAACGCCATCATTTTCTGTTATGAAAAAACCTTTTCCCTTTACAGCATCATTTTTTATACAGTCAAAATCGGGATAACCTGATTGCCACTGATTAATTCCTTGCTCTTTTAAATGTTTTTTTGCTATATCGATAATTTCCATAGCCAAATCTACGTCATTTAAAGTTGTCTTAATTAATTCCATTATACGCTCCACTTTTTATAATATTAAATATAAAGTATTGCACTGAGAGGTAAAGCTAAAGTTATAATTGCATAGCCTATACCAATTCCAAAGAATGCAGTCCTGTCTACAACGTGAATAAATGTATCATCGCCATCTTCGCCCAATTTATGACGCGCATTTAGCGAGTATAATGATACAGTTACAACAAGTAAAACTGATATCAACGACATTACATAAATCATATCAGTAAGCCCAAAACCACCACCATTTGGAGGAATAAGAGCTGTTACCACATAGGCATTTGCAACAACACCAAAGAATGATGCTCCCGATAATCCTAATGAGTCAGCATCAGTGCGATGTGAAAATAGTGAGTAAAGTCCTAATAAAACTGACAGAACAAATGGGATTTGCATTCGTAGGAAAAATCCAATATCAGTACGATTAATAGGAATTCCTATTACATATTGAGAGAAAACCCTGTCCGCACCCTCGACAGCACCCGGTGATGAGTATGTTGATTTGTAGGAGTGAGGTTTTACCGCTGAGTGAATTCCATCATAAACTTCAAATCCCGGTACAGAAACACGGGAACTAATGTTAGTTTCCTCAACATCAGCTACATAACGCAGACGTGAACCATCTCTAGTAGTATCCTCGATATAAATATTAAGCATATGATCTTCCAAAGAAAATCTAGTCAAATCGTAGTATTTATCAACAGTTGCAGTAACTTTATAACGTTGATAATGACTGTCATCTTCCGAACGTTCACTAACTAAGGTTTTTTCAGAGATTTGACCTCCTACTAACTGAAAACTGGCCCCTGGGCTAAATTCTTTTTCACCCTCCCAAGAAAACCACAGATAAAATACTGCGTCAAAACTTGAATTATCGATTGAAATATTACGCAATGATTCAACATACATACCAATTTTTACTTCTGTATAGTCCCCCTCAGGATAAACATCAGTAGTTGCCGTAGGGTCAAGTCTATCGGCGTGTTTTTGCTCAGCAGCAACTTTATTGCCATATAAAAGCCCGCTAAATACAACAGTTAATATTAAGTAAAACGCAAGTATTACTATAAATAAAACTATTATAGATTTCTTTTTCTTACTGTTTAAATTGTTTAGTGATTTCAAAATTCCCCTATCCTTTCTTTTTTAGTTTCAATGAAATTAAAACTAAATTCCCCAAATTTTGCAATATAATTATATCATACTAAAGTATTATTTTCAAGAATAAATAGCAAATATTTTATTAGAATGTGCCAAAACGCACATTTACATAATTTTGCCTTAATGATAAACTTATCTTATAAGCAAAATTGCATTAGAAAGGAATTAATACTTATGAATAATCGAAACACCGCTATTTTAAACATTGCAATCGGGATACTTTTTGTTTTCATTTTTCTTATTTCTAACTTATTCACCCAAAGTTATGGCATTGAATTTGAAATTACTCCAAGGGTAATTCTAGTTAGTTTGCTATCTTTTATTATTGGTGTAGGAATGATTATATTTGGTGCAAAACGACTAAGTTTTGTTAAACGAACTGAAAAAATAACAAAACTTATTGAACATTACCAATCTCCAAATGGCGTAGGACTTCAAATATTTGCTGACTCACTAAAAGTCACGGAGCTGAAAGTAATTTCACTTATCCAAGAGTTAATTCACTTTGGATATATTAATCGAATTGTAATTGACTATCAAAAAAATAAAATTATCTACCTTGATACAGCAAATGTTGACGGAGAAAACAAACTTAACTTTATCAATATAAAATGTCCAAACTGCGGAGTTACTAATTTAGTTGCAAAGGGAAAAGGTTTTGAATGTGAGTATTGCGGAAGCAGTCAAATGGCTCCAGATACAGCAGAAACAGTTGTAGCAAACAATATCGGTACAAATTCTGCCGAAATGGAAAGCCTTAAAGAAGATAAACGCATAGGTTGCGGAATTCCAATTTTAATTGCCTTAGTAGATTTTTACTTAATATTGCTTTTTGCAATAAAAGATGGAATAAACGCAGATAATTTTCCTTTTATGATAGCAGTAGGAGTAGCACCGCTCACTTTGTTTGCATATTTTATTAAAAAAATTATTCACGCAATAAAAACTAAAAAAACAAGACCTATAGTTGCTCGTTATCTTGCAACTGTAATACACACTCGCAAACCAGAGGGAATAAAAGTTAGCGAGCTTGCCAAGATACTTAAAGAAGACCCAGCCTTTACCGCTAAAAATCTCAAATTTTTGATTAAATATGAATATTTAGCGGGCGTTACCTATGATGAAAGAAATTCAATCATCAAATATTTAGACGACAATGTAAATTATGACCGATTTGCACAAGTATATTGTGGAAATTGCAACGGCGAGTTTGTAGCTACTTATGGAAAAGCAAATAAATGCCCATATTGCGGTAACGGTGTCACTGTACAAAAATAAATAGCTAAATAAAAAAAGACTTCCCAAATCGGGAAGTCTTTTGTATAGATAAGCAAATTATCTCTTTGAGAATTGTGGCGCACGACGTGCAGCTTTGAGTCCGTATTTCTTTCTTTCTTTCATACGTGGGTCACGAGTTAAGAAGCCTGCGCTCTTAAGTGATGGACGTAATTCAGCATTGAAAAGTAATAAAGCTCTTGAAAGACCATGTCTGATTGCACCAGCTTGACCAGTGAAACCGCCACCTTTAACTGTACAAACAATGTCAAATTTACCCATTGTTTCAGTTAGGTTAAGTGGTTGACGAACGATTAATTTTAGAGTTTCAAGACCGAAATAATCGTCAATATCTCTACCATTAATAGTTATTTTACCTGAGCCTTCGTAAACGCGAACTCTTGCTACTGAGTGTTTTCTTCTTCCTGTACCATAAAAATATGGTTGCTTTGATTCGTACATTTTAAAAAGCTCCTTTCTTATAATTCGTAATTAACTGGTTGTTGAGCAGCTTGCTCATGAGTACCGTCTTTGTAAACGTGTAATCTAGTGATTTGTTTTCTTCCTTGTGCATTGTTTGGAAGCATTCCGTTTACAGCAATTCTCATCGCTCTGTCTGCTTGTTCAGCCATCAGTTTGGAGTACTTGATTTCTTTCAAGCCACCAATCCATCCAGTGTGCCATTGGTATTTCTTTTGGTCTAATTTCTTACCAGTTAAAATAGCTTTGTCACAGTTGATGATGATAACGTGATCACCACAGTCAGCATGTGGTGCGTAAGTTGGTTTGTGTTTTCCACGCAAAATGTGAGCAGCTTTAGTTGCAACTCTACCTAGAGGTAGTCCTGAAGCATCTAAAATATACCATTTGCGGTTTGTAAGGTCAGCAGCCTTAGGCATATAAGTCGTTGACATATTTTATCCTCCTGAAATAATAGTGTTTTAACCGTTTTTTCTTAACGTCGATTAAAGTAACTTGCTTATTATACTTAAATTTCAAAGTAAAGTCAATCTTAATTTTCGGGGAAATTTAATATATATCCTATATTCTCTTAATTTCTCACTGATTTACTCGTTTTCTCTCTATTTCTCTAAAATTGTTCTACTTTTTTCAAATGCCAATTATTCTGGATATTCTATCTCACTTTTCGTTACATCAAGGGCAAAATCTAGCACATTTCCATAAAAAACTGTGGGATCTAAAAGTAATTTTTCTTTCATAAATTCCGCTTGCTCAATATTTGGAGTAAATAATTCTATATCCATAAGCACATTTCCCATATCTAAACAAATTAAATGGACATAAAAACCATTATCCGCCTGTGAAATTTCACATTTTACATCGTGATTTTTTTTAAGTTGAGCAAACAACCGCATTCCCGCAGTCAAAATTTCTTCACGCAAAGATTTTGGGAGAATATCTTTAAAATTCATTGCTCCTTTTTCCCCAAGTTCTGTCAAATGGAAATATTCCTCCCCATCATTTTCAATAATTTCAATTGATTTAGCAGAAATAAGGTCGTTTATCGCCTCAGTATAAGCAAAATAATTCACAATATCATTTGAAGTGGCAATTTCCATAAGTTGGTTTGGAGTAACGTGCTTCTTTATTTTATAAAGGAAAAAACAAAGGAGAATTTTCACCATATAACTATCTTTAATCTTTTCTGAATAAGGAGGAATTAATTTTTCAATATTATCCATAAAATGTCCATTCCTTTCTATTTTCTAGCAAGACGAGTGATTTAACAAGCTTGATAACAAAGCTATATTTAATGCAGATTCCACACAAGGCACAGCTCGTGGAACAACACAAGGGTCATGCCTACCTTTTATATTAAGCTGTGCATTCTCATTTGCAATAAAATTCACAGTATTTTGTGTCCTTGAAATGGACGGTGTTGGTTTAAATGCAACCCTAAAAATTAATGGCATTCCTGAAGAAATTCCACCAAGTATTCCACCATGATTGTTAGTTTTTGTTTTAACTTCGCCATTTTCGTCAATGTAAAACTCATCATTATTTTCGCTTCCCATTAACTGGGCACAACCAAAACCTACTCCAAATTCAATACCTTTTACAGCTGGAATAGAAAAAACTAAGTTTGAAATAACATTCTCTAAACCATCAAAAATAGGAGAACCAATGCCCGCTGGCAACCCTACTGCCACACATTCAACAATTCCACCCAAAGAATTTTGGTCAAGTCTTGCTTTATCAATTCGCTCCACCATTAATTCCCCTTTTTCCTTTGAAATTGTAGGGAAATCGGATTTTTTCACCATTTCAATGTCATTTGCTGTAACAGTTACATCATCAAAATTATTATCCTTTACGTCATAAACCGAATAAATATGACCGCCTGTAGTAATCCCGCGACGTTTTAATATTTGTCCACAAACCGCTCCAGCAAAAACGAAAGGAGCAGTTCTTCTAGCAGAAAAATGTCCTCCGCCACGAATATCATTGCAACCGTTATAACGAACAAATCCCGTATAATCCCCGTGTCCAGGGCGAGCTAATGCCTTAACATTATCATAATCAGAGGAGTGTGTATCAGTATTTTCAATTATTGCACAAAGGGGAGTTCCTGTAGTTTTTCCGTTGTAAAATCCCGAAATAATCTTAGGAAAATCCTTTTCATTTCTGCTTGTAGACGTCTTACTTTTTTTAGGCGCACGTCTTGCCATAAACTCTAAAATTTCATCAAAATCAAGTTCTTCACCAGCTGGCAAATTATCAATTGTAACACCAATTCCACCACCGTGGGACTCACCAAAAATCGAAATTTTTATATTTCCATTAAACATTGAGGACATGGATTTCCCCTCCTAACTTCGCATAATCTTCCCAAAAGTGTGGATAGGATTTTTCCACACAATTTGCACCCAAAATAGTGATTGGTTCTTCGCATTTTGTTGCCGCAATGGCGATTGACATAGGAATTCTGTGGTCATTAAAACCGTCTAATTCCACACCGCCTTTGAAAGATTTCACTCCCTCAACAACCATTGTGTCATTTTCCTCGCGAACTTTTCCGCCAAGTTTATTTATAGTTTCCATAGTTGAAAAAACTCGGTCACTTTCCTTTATTTTAAGCCTTGCAACATTTTTTATGACAGAAGTTCCCTCACAAAAACTTGCAAAAACGCATAAAATCGGCACTATATCGGGAATATCTTTAGCGTCAACTGTAAAGCTTTCATACTTTTCACTGACTTTATTATAGCTAATTTCATTTATTATTTCAAGGATTTTTTTATCCCCTTGAAAGCTATTTTCTCTAAGATTATTTATTTCAATTTCATTTCCAAGGGCATTTCCTACTAGAAAAAACGCTCCTTGTGAGTAATCAGCTTCCACTTCAACATTACAAGGACTATATTTTTGCCCGCCTTTAACAAAATATCGGTCTTTTTCCTCCACAACGTCAACTCCAAATTTTGCTAAACAGTCAATTGTTATATCAACATAAGGTTTTGATTGTAGTTCAGAAGTCAAAATAATCTCGCTGTCCCCTTCTAGCAAGGACAAAGCAAAAATTAACCCTGTAATGAATTGGGAAGAAACATTCCCCTCGATTTTGTAAGTTCCACTTTGAAGTTGTCCACTTACAGTGAAAGGCATAGTGTTGTTGTAATCGAATTCAACGCCTTTTTGTCCCATTTCCCTTGTGTAAATGTCAATAGGACGTTTTGGAAGTAATCCTCCACCTAAAAAAGTAGCTGTAAAGCCTAAAGCGGACACTATCGGAATAAAAAATCGCAGAGTTGAACCTGATTCGTTACAGTCCACTGTTATCGGTTGATTTTTTCTTGCTGTAAAGTCTATTCCTTTTACAGTTGCCACATTATTTTCAAGAGTAACCTCTGCACCCATTGCCCTTAAACCATTTATAGTTGCAATCATATCCTTTGAATTAACGATATTTTCTATTACAGACGTTCCTTTTGAAAAACCTGCACAAATTAACATGCGGTGGGAAACGCTTTTTGAGGAAGGAACTTTCACTTCTCCCTTTAATTTCTTAGGAGTAATTTTCACATTTGTCATAAAATTTTATTTACCCTCCAACATTTCCGCAAACTTAGTTATTTCCATTTTCATAATTTCACTTTGCCCGATTTCTTTGCAAATAATTATATTAATAAGTTCACTTTCACGCTTTTTATCGGAAAGACAACCTTTTAATAATTCCGCAACAGGCACATCAGTTTTTGTTGGCAAATTGTATTTTTCTAAGCATTCGACTAAAGAATTTGTAACTTCCCCAGAGGAAAGTCCGCATTTTTCGCAAATTCTAGCGATTAAACACATTCCGATTGCAACAGCTTTTCCGTGAAAAATACCTGTAAAGTTATAATACTTTTCAATAGAATGTCCAAGGGTATGTCCGTAGTTCAAAATCATTCGAAGTCCAGTGTCAAACTCATCAATTTCCACGACTTCTCGCTTAATATTTATACATTCTGTAATAACATCTTCTAAAATTACATTTATATCTTTATTTTTAACGTCATCAAATAAAGTTTTACTTTTTATCATTCCATATTTGATAACTTCTCCCATACCATCTTCAAAAATGTCTTGTGGCAAGGTTTTTAATGTGTCAGTATCAGCAATAACACACAAAGGCTGTTTAAAAGCACCAACTAAATTTTTTCCACCCTTTATGTCAACAGCAGTTTTTCCACCAACTGAGGAATCAGTTTGTGCAAGTAAAGTAGTAGGAATTTGCACATAATCAATACCTCTAAGATAGGTTGCAGCACAAAATCCTGTTAAATCGCCAACAACTCCACCACCTAAAGCAATTATGATGTCTTTTCGTGTGATTTCCCACTCAGAAAGTGCGTCGTAAAGTTCAATTAAAGTATCGTGATTTTTTGAAGCTTCACCGTTTTTGAAAACATATCTTTTTGTTGTGAAACCTGCGCCTTTTAAAGACTTTTTCACTGTATCAGCATATAGTTTATCTACAATATCATCAGTTACAATGACAACTTTTTTTCCACTTGTTAAAGGAGCGATAATCTCTCCACATTTCTCCAAAATTCCAGCACCAACATAAATATCATAAGCCGGATTTACATTTACAGTAATCTTTTTCATAAACACTATAATTCCTCTCTATATTTTAAAAAGTTTGGTACACTCAACAGCTTTTTTCCAGTGTTTTATGTAGTCGCAAACTAATGAATTTTCCATTTTAGGAGTATATTTTTTCCCTAAAAGCCATTTTTCTTTAATCTCGTTTTTATCTTTCCAAAATCCAACTTCAAGCCCCGCTAAAAAAGCACTTCCCAAAGCTGACGTTTCATTTATAACAGGTCGAATTATTGGAATTGACAAAATATCCGATTGAAATTGCATTAAAAAGTCGTTTATGCTAGCGCCTCCGTCAACTTTTAATGTAGTAACTTCAATCCCTGTGTCAGCAATTATTGTGTCAATAACATCTTTCGTTTGAAAAGCAATAGCCTCAAGTCCAGCCCTTACAATGTGGTTGTTTGTAGCTTTCCTTGTTAATCCGAAAATTGTTCCCCGTGCGTACATGTCCCAGTGAGGAGCGCCCATTCCAGCAAAAGCAGGGACAATATAGACCCCTGCGTTATCCTCAACTTTTTTCGCCATTTCACCGCTGTCTTTTGCATTGATAAGCATTTTCAAGTCATCACGCAACCATTGTATAATTGAACCACCAACAAAAACACTTCCCTCAAGGGCGTAGTTTACCTTTTCAGTTTCAGTTGCAATAATTGTAGTTAGCAAACCATTTTTGCTCTCTATAAATTCCTCACCAGTATTAAACAAAGTGAAGCAACCCGTTCCATAAGTGTTTTTCATATCCCCTTTTTCAAAGCATGCTTGTCCGAATAAAGCAGCCTGTTGGTCCCCAGCAATACCACAAATTGGAATTAATTCTCCTTGAATATTAACTCCGCCAAAAAAAGCGCTACTATTTTTCACTTCGGGAAGCATTGACATAGGAATGTCTAAAGCCTTTAAAATTTTCTCGTCCCACTTAATATTTTTTATGTCAAAAAGCATTGTCCTAGAAGCATTTGTGTAGTCAGTAGCATGAACTTCTCCATTAGTTAATTTCCATAAAAGCCAAGTGTCAACTGTACCAAATAAAAGTTCACCATTTTCAGCTTTTTCCCTTGCACCCCCTACATTATCCAAAATCCATTTTATTTTTGTTGCAGAAAAATATGCATCAACAATAAGTCCCGTTGTGGATTTAATATAATCAGCAAGTCCATCTTCTTTGAGTTTTTCACAAATATTAGCAGTCCTTCTACATTGCCAAACTATTGCATTATAAATAGGTTTTCCAGTATTTTTATCCCAAACGATTGTAGTTTCACGTTGATTTGAAATTCCAATTCCAGCAATATCTTTAGGACTAATTCCACTCTTTAAAATAGTGTCAGTAAGCACTGAATATTGAGAAATATAAATGTCAAGCGGATTTTGTTCCACCCAGCCAGCCTTTGGAAAAATCTGAGGAAACTCCCTTTGTTCCATATTAATTATATTTAGGTTTTTGTCGAAAATTATAGCACGAGAACTTGTTGTTCCTTGGTCAAGTGCAATTATATATTTTTTCACTCTATGGCTCACCCTTTCAACATAAAATAAAGGCAACTTTAACCTTTATTTTACCACAATAAAGAAATTTTGTCTAGAATAAAATTTTTACTTACTATTAGTTAAGTTTTAATGCAACATTTTAATTTGTTACATTTTCACATATTTATACTGTTTTTTGGCAAATTTTTGCTTTAAATATAAAAAATCTATTGCAATATAAGTTTTATCAATGTATAATATTAAAGGAATTTAGTATTTGAAAGGACAATAACCTTATGCAAGAATAAATGAATATTATTAAAATAAATAAAAAAGACAATGTTGCTGTTGCCCTTAGTTTTATGGCAAAGAATAGTGTTGTTGTTGTGGACGGAATGGAAATTTCACTTCAAGATGATATTGAACAAGGGCATAAATTTGCAATTTGTAATATAAAAAAAGATGAAACTGTTATAAAATACGGTTATAGTATCGGAACAACTAAAACTGAGATAAAAATTGGGGAACATATTCACACCCATAACATTAAAACAGGGCTAAATGATGCTTTAGAATACACTTATACACAAAAATTAACTCCTATTAAAAAAACGGAAAAAACTTTTTTCAAAGGCTATAAACGAAAAAATGGAACTGTTGGTGTGCGAAACGAAATTTGGGTAATTCCTACCGTTGGCTGTGTGAATAGCGTTTGCACTGAAATAGTTAAGCGTGCTAAACCTTTGCTTCTAGAAAATGTTGAGGATATAGTTGGATTTACTCACCCTTATGGCTGTTCGCAAATGGGCGATGACCAAGAAAATACTAAACAAATCCTTGCAAATTTAGCTAATCACCCTAATGCTGGTGCAGTTTTAATCCTAGGATTAGGGTGTGAAAATTCCAGTGTTGACGAAATAAAAAAACTTATGGGCGAAATTAATGACGAGAGGGTAAAATTTGTTGTCGCACAAGATTGTGAGGACGAAATTGAAGCTTCTCTATATGAAATAAAAAAGTTGAACAGCTATGCAAACCAGTTTGTAAGGGAAGAAATTTCCAGTGAAAAATTAATAATTGGTTTAAAATGTGGCGGTTCGGACGGACTTTCAGGTATTACTGCCAATCCAGCAGTTGGAGAGTTTTCTGACCTTTTGATTTCTAAAGGTGGCACAACAATTTTAACTGAAGTCCCCGAAATGTTTGGTGCAGAAACAATTTTAATGGAACGCTGTGAAAGTGAAGAAGTTTTCCAAAAAACTGTAAAACTAATCAACGATTTTAAAGATTATTTTATTAAGCATGAGCAAGTTGTCTACGAAAACCCATCTCCAGGAAATAAAAAAGGAGGAATTTCTACATTAGAGGACAAAGCTTTAGGCTGTACACAAAAATCTGGAAGTGCAATAGTTGTAGACGTTCTCCCTTATGGTGGAATTGTTGAAAAAAGTGGTTTAAACTTACTTTCCTCCCCTGGTAATGATTTAGTCGCTGCAACTGCCCTTGCCGCCGCGGGAGCGCACATAGTTTTATTCACAAC
This sequence comes from uncultured Oscillospiraceae bacterium, assembly GCA_964370845.1. GTDB lineage: Bacteria > Bacillota > Clostridia > Oscillospirales > Ruminococcaceae > CAYJLB01. The sequence goes on along the minus strand of CAYJLB010000018.1, from coordinate 18,139 downwards.
AGGTAGAGGAACACCTTTTGCATGTCCTGTTCCCACTGTAAAAATATCTTCTAACACTCCACTGCAAAAGAAAAAGAGCAATTGGATTGATTTCGACTGTGGAAAAATGGTTGAAAGTGACAGTAATGTAGAAATTAACATTGGACAAGAATTATTTGATTATGTAATTTCTGTTTCTTCGGGTAAAAAAGTTAAAGCGGAAGAAATGGGTTATCACGATTTAGCAATATTTAAACAAGGCGTAACCTTATAAAAATTATATAATATAATTAGAAAAGGAATTGTTATAAATGAAAAATTTAAGTTATCAAACCTTAAAAGAGGAAAATTATCAAGGATATTTACTAGAAAATGCACCCGAGCGAATGTTACAATTTGGCGAGGGAAATTTTCTGCGTGCCTTTGTAGATTATTTCGTTGACGAGATGAATGAAAAGGCAAATTTTAATACAAAAGTTATCCTTTGTCAGCCTATCGAACAAGGGCTAACTGATATGATTAACCAACAAGAGGGTCTTTACACTTTAATTCTTCGTGGAAATGAAAACGGAGAAAAGGTAATTAAAAAACGTGTAATTTCTTCAGTAAGTCGCTGTATAAATCCATATTCTGATTATGAAAGTTTTCTTGAAATAGCAAAAAGTGAAGATTTGCGTTTTATTTCAAGTAATACAACCGAGGCAGGTATAGTTTTCAACGAAAAATGTAAATTTAGCGATGCTCCTCCAAGTAGTTTTCCAGCTAAACTAACAAGGTTTATGTATGAACGTTTTACTTCATTTAACAGTGCAAAAGGCTTTGTAATTTTATCTTGTGAACTTATTGATGATAATGGGAAAGAGTTGGAAAGATGTGTGCTTGAATATGCAAAACTATGGAATTTAAGCGATGAATTTATTATTTGGATTAAAAATGAAAATGTCTTCTGCTCAACTTTAGTGGATAGAATTGTTACTGGTTTTCCAAGAAATGAAGCAAAGGGTATTTGCGCTGAACTTGGATACAATGACAATTTACTTGACACAGCGGAAACTTTTGGTTTTTGGGTAATCGAGGGTCCTGATAGTTTGAAAGAGGAACTTCCATTTGCTGAAGCTGGTTTACCTGTTATAATAACAAACGACCACACTCCTTATAAAAAGAGAAAAGTTCGTATTTTAAATGGAGCTCACACTTCTATGGTTTTAGGCGCATATTTAGCAGGACAAGATATAGTTCGTGATTGCATGAAAGATGAAGTAATAAAAAACTTCATGAACAAAACAATACTAAAAGAAATTATCCCTGTTTTAACATTGCCAAAAGAGGAATTATTAGACTTTGCGAATAGTGTTTCATATCGTTTCAACAATCCATTTATCGACCACGAATTACTATCCATTGCACTTAATTCCACCGCAAAATGGAAAGCAAGAGTATTACCTTCTTTAAAAGAATATGTTGCACTAAAGGGTGATTTACCTAAATGCATGACAGCCTCTCTTGCTTTTTACATCGCTTTTTATAAAGGCATTCGCATTGAAAATGGAGCTTTAATTGGAATTAGAAACAACAATGATTATCAAATTAAAGATGATAAGGAAGTCCTTGAGTTTTTTTATTCTCATAAAGATGATAGTATTGAAAATTTAGTAAAATCAGTCCTTTCTAACAAAGACTTTTTCGGAGAAGATTTAACAGAAATTGATGGATTATATGAACTAGTTTGCGAAAATATGAAAATTATAATAAAACAAGGTGCTTACGAATTATTTAAGCAAATGGCTAACTAATAAAATCTAAAGTGACGGAACTTAAATAAGTTTCGTCACTTTTTTATATTTACAGCAAACACTTTCTCGTTGTAAAAAGATAATATTTATGTTATAATATTTAAATAATATGAAAAATACTGTTTTTAAAATATAATATAAAATATTTTTCAAAACTTAGAATATAAAATATTTTTCAAAACTTAGAATATTTAGGAAATTTTCCTGTCTATAAGTATGAAAAGTAAATTTTCATACTCGGATTTTAATCGTTTGGAAACTACTAAAACTCAATTTAAGGGGGATAACTGCAAATATGGAAGATGTTAAAATAATAGAACTATACTTTGAACGTAATCAAAACGCTTTGGTTGAAACTCAAAAAAAATATGGCAACTTACTATTTTCAATTGCAAGAAACATTCTTAAAAATAACGAGGACAGTGAGGAAATTGTAAACGATACTTACAATAAATCATGGGAGAAAATTCCACCCGATAAGCCAAACGTTTTTGCTGCTTATCTAGGGCGAATTACTAGGAATTTATCAATTAATCTGTACAATAAAAAAAGGGCTAAAATCCGCTATGATAAAGGTGATGTTATGTTGTCGGAAATTTCGGAATTTATTTCAAGTGGCGAAGATGTGGAAAAAGAAAGTTCCTCAAAAGAAATAAGCAAGGCAATAAACGATTGGCTGGAAACTTTAATTAAAGATGATAGAGTGCTTTTTGTGAAAAGATACTGGTTTTGTCAGACTTTAGAGGAATTAGCAAATGAATGTAATTGTACAGTAAACAGTTTAAGCGGACGTTTATATAGGCTAAGAAACAAACTAAAAACTCACCTTTTAAAGGAGGGGATAACTGTATGAGTGAAAAGAAGATTTTTGATGCAATAACCGACATTAAAGATGAATACATAGAAGAAGCAAGGGTTACAACACTTAAAAAAAATAATATTTCCACAAAAAGATATATTATTTCCGCAGTGGCGGCAGTTTTTGTCGCTGTAGTTGGTACAACTCTATATTTACAGCTAAGAAATAATGAGTTTTCAGCTACAACTCAAGACGGTGCAGGCTCCACAATTGTAACTGAAAAAGATGAGCAAGCAGATGAAGAAAGTGAACAATCAGTAATTGCTACTACTGAAGCAATAAGAGATATTTTACCAGAGAGTGAAAAAGAAAGTGGAGTTATTGAAACTTTTGAAACTACCACGGGAATTACAAATCCTGTAGAAACTTATATTCCTGTTGAAACTTCCGATACAGATGAAGTTGCCCCTGAAACTGTTCCCGAAACTGCTACCGAGGAAGAAACTACTGTAACATCAGTTACCGATGAAATTACCGAAGAAGAACCAATGACGGACAATGAAGATAGCCCTGAACCACCTCCAACAAGTGGTGGTGACGATAGCCTTGAACCTCCTAAAACAAGTGGTGATGGCGACATTCCTCCTCCTACAAGCGGTGGTGACGATTATGTAGAGAAAACAGGGGAAATTATCCATTTAGAAAATGCTTATCTTAAAGAAACCATAGCAACATACTTCCCAACTTTCAATCCCGATGAACTTTATCAATCTGAAATAGATTACATAACATACTTACATATTACTTTAGACGAGGGAGAAGTTTTAGACGATGAAATTACATTATTTACAAATTTAAGGTACATTTCTATTACTACAAGCAGCACCCAATTAGATTTAACAATACTTAGCGAACTTGAAAATTTAAAAGACTTATCAATAAACGGAGAAAATCTCACCGATTTAATTGTTCCGGACGATTTAACAGGCATATCTTTTTTAAGATTAGCTAATACAAAAGTTTCCGACATATCATTTGTGTCAAATTTCCAAAATTTGGATACCTTTTATGGATATGATAATGCAATAACTGATATTTCCCCTTTATCAACTTTAACAAAATTAAACAGATTAGATCTTTCGAATAATTTAATTTCCGATATTTCAGTTCTTGAAAATCTTACACTACTTGACGTGATTATGTTAGACGGAAATCAAATTTTTGATATAAGCGTTTTATCAAATTTTTCTGATTTGCACACTTTAAGTTTATATAATAACCAAATTGTAGATGTTTCACCTCTACAAAATATTACTACAATAAATCCACTTTTAATTGGAAGCAACCCTATTATCGATTACTCACCTATTGCGCACATAAATTATTCTATTGAAGATGATGTAAATTTAGTTGATGAACCACCACGTTAATTTATGAAAGGACAAAAGTATTATGAAAAAGATTACAATTTTAGCATTAGTCACTGTTTTGGTGAGTTTAACTATTGTAGGCTGTGGAGCAGAAAGTTCTACTATTAGTAATACTACTGAAACTACAACTGAACCAACCTCAATAACAACAGAAGAAACAACACAAACTACTAAAGTAGTTACTACTACAGAAGCTACTACAACAGAAATTACTACTACTGAAACGGAAAAAGTTGTAGACGAAATTGAAGTTGATACGCCTGAAACTGCTGTAATTGAAACTACTGAAACAACTTTGGTTGAAACAACAACAGCGGAAACTACTGTCCAAACAGCAGAGGAGGACTTTGCGGAAATATATGTAGATCCACCTCCAAATAATGGTGATAATGTTCCACCTCCAACTACTCCCGAAAATTTAAGCATAGGAGAAAAACACCGCAGTGAAATATTGTCGGCATTAGAATTTACTGCACATTTCGACCAACCTGCTGGGGAAATTGTCACTTTCGAAAATGAGCTAATTGAAAAAGCTGTAATATCTTCCTTATTTAATGATAACCCTGAATTAATCCGTGAAATCTATGAATCCGACCTTTTATATGTAGACTATTTGAATCTTATAATTGAAAATGACACTACTTTACCTGAAGAATTGACTTTATTTACAAATTTAACATCTTTATATCTTATAAATGAAAGTGAAAGTTTAACTGATATTTCTTTATTGGAAAAGTTGCCAAATTTATTACATTTATCCGTTTCGGGCACCAGTTTCACTGATTTATCACCCTTTAAAAATCTTGAAAACTTAGTAAGTTTATCTTTAGTTCAAGAAAACTTCAATTCTTTAGAGGGCTTTGGCGAACACGAATATTTGTATATATTTAGCCTATATAAAACGTCGGTAAGAAATCTTTCTGGTATAGAAAAAATGCCTAATTTGAACTTTTTAACAATAACAAATACACCATTGTTGACTTCATTAGATGGGATAGAAAATTTAACTCAACTGCGTGAAATCCAAGTTTCTAGGACAGGTCTTAGCGACATTTCCGCCCTTGAAAATTTAAGCGAATTATACCACATTGATTTTGGCGAAAATAAAATTAATGACATTAGTGTTTTGGCTAATTATGAAAAGTTAGACTATTTAGCTTTGTCAAATAATGAAATTACAGATGTTACTCCACTAAAAAATACAACCGCTCATTATAGAATGATAAATAATAATCCTATTGAAGATTACACACCTATTGAACATTGGAGCATTTATAGTTATGACAGTGATGATGATGCACCACCAAAAACTTAACCCTAAAGAAAGGACTTACAAATGAACAAACTAAAATTATTAGCCATAATATTTTCAATTACAATATTTTTTACTGCTTGTGGTGAAGAAACTGTAGCGAACAACTCAGATAATCTACTTGAAAATCTCTCCCGAGATGATATTGCCCCTGTCGAGATTGTAGATGAAAATGATAGGACAGTGGAAATTACTGATTTTTCCCTTGATATTTTTGAGAAATTGAGTTTAGATAGCAATGAAAACGTGCTAATTTCACCACTTTCAATTATTTCTGCACTTTCAATGACTGCAAATGGAGCAGATAACGAAACTTTATCCGAAATGGAAACTGTTTTAGGAAGCGATATTCAAAGCTTAAATGATTATTTGTACTTTTATCTAACTTATATGCCAAACAGCGAAAAAAATAAGTTTCATATTGCAAATTCAATTTGGCTAAGAGATGATGAACGATTAGAAGTCTTTGATGAATTTTTGCAAATTAATAAAAATTATTACAACGCCCAAGTCTTTAAAGCTCCTTTTAACGATGAAACTAAAAATGAAATAAATTCTTGGGTTAAAGAGAACACTGACGGAATAATTGAAAAAGTTTTGACCGATCCAATCCCAGCTGAAACCATAATGTACTTGATTAATGCTTTATCATTTGACGGCGAATGGGAGGAAATTTACAAGGAAAATCAAGTTTTCGACGGTAATTTCACTTCTATAACAAATGAAATAAATGAAGTAAAATTCATGAGAAGCACTGAAAATTCTAGCTATGTTAAACTTGACAATGCAAACGGAGTTATAAAACCTTATGCGAATGGTGAGTATTCTTTTGTAGCATTTTTGCCTGACGAAAACACTTCTTTAGATGAATTTGTTGCAAATCTAAGTGGTGAAGAATTAATTAATAGCATAAAAAATCCCCTTGTGAATAATGTTAATTTAACTTTGCCAAAATTTAGTTATGAATATTCAACTTCGTTAAATGAAACTTTAATTAGCCTTGGAATGAACACAGCTTTTAACTCGGATAATGCTGATTTTTCAAAAATGGCAAAAAGTGAAAATGGAAACATTTATATCGGAAATGTTATTCATAAAACAAAAATTGAAGTTGACGAAAAAGGAACTAAAGCGGGTGCAGTCACCGTTGTTGAAATGATGGACGAATCTGCCGCTTTTGAAGAAAATCCACCTATTACAATCGACCTAAATAGACCATTTTTCTATATGATAATAGACCAAAATTTGAATTTGCCAATTTTTATGGGAACAGTTACTGACTTGAAGTAACGCGACCTTGGTGGGGGAGGATTTCCACAAGCAGATGCTAACTTATTATACATATTGTCGAAAAATAGCAATCTTTTTGATTGCTATTTTTTTCTTTTTATAGTACAATTAAAATAATATAATTACATTATTTTGAAAGGATAAAACAAATGAATGAAATAAAATGCCCTAAATGTGGGGAAGCTTTTACCGTTGACGAATCGGGTTATATTGCAATTGCTGGTCAAGTTCGTGACGCTGAATTCCAAAAAGAATTAAGTCAACGTGAAAAATTACTTCAAGCGGAAAAAGAAAATGAACTAAAACTTTTGGAAGCTAATTCAAAAATTGAGTTAGAAAAATTGCTTTCTCAATCAAAATCTGAAATAGAGCGATTAAACGCAATTATAAAAACCTCCGAAACGGAAAAAGATAACCAATTAAAATTACTTGAAGCTAACGCAAAGGTAAAACTTGAACAAGAATTGTCTTCCTCAAAAGAAGAAATCGGACAATTAAAGTCGAAAATTCAACTTGCTGAAAACGATAAATTAATGGCTCTAAAAGAAGAAGAATTCAAGAAGAAAGAAGAATTATCGGAAAAAGATAAACTTATTTCAAAGCTTGAAGTAGAAATAAAAAATGCTAAAACAGGCACTGAATTAGAGCTTAGAAATTTAAAAGAAAATTACGAAATCAAGTTAAAAGAAAAAAATGAAACTATTGATTTTTACAAAGATTTAAAGACCAAAATGTCAACAAAAATGATTGGCGAAAGTCTTGAACAACACTGTGAAATTGAGTTTAATCGCCTTAGAGCAACAGGTTTTCAAAGAGCTTATTTCGAAAAAGATAATGATGCAAAAAGCGGTACTAAAGGAGATTATGTTTTTCGCGAAAAAACAGAAAATGGAATTGAATTTATCTCCATAATGTTTGAAATGAAAAATGAAATGGATACAACTTCCACAAAGAAAAAGAATGAAGATTTCCTTGAAAAATTAAATAAAGATAGGCTTGAAAAAAATTGTGAGTATGCAGTTTTAGTTTCCTTGCTAGAAGCGGATAACGAACTTTATAACAATGGAATAGTAGACATGTCCCACAAATTCCCTAAAATGTATGTGATAAGACCGCAGTTTTTCATTCCTATTATAACTTTACTTAGAAATGCTGCTATGAATTCAATTTCCTATAAAGAGCAATTGGCTGAGTACAAAACTCAAAATATTGATATTTCAAACTTTGAAAATGATATGCTTGAGTTTAAGGATAAATTTGGTCGAAATTACGACCTTGCAAGTAGAAAATTCCAAACTGCTATAAAAGAAATTGACGAAACTATCAAGCACTTAGAAAAAACTAAAGAGGCTTTGTTATCCTCGGAAAATAACCTAAGGCTTGCCAATGATAAGGCACAAGATTTGTCAATAAAAAAGCTCACTAAAAACAATCCTACCATGCAAAAAAAGTTTGCTGAACTAGAAAACGAATAAAAAGAACTGTGATGAAGCTAGTTTTCATCACAGTTCTTACAGTTTACAAATAAACACGGTTTTTAAAGTTTGAACAGCCTCTTTATTATGGTGCAGGTATAACATCTAGCCCCATTTCAACCCAGCGATTTGCATCAGCTGGATTTAATGAATTCGGATATTGCGCTAAAGCTACTTCACCTGTTAAAGTGTTTACATGGATAGCAAAATTTGATTGATTTGCAAGTTCCGACTTTGCGTCCTCAAAAGTAATTTGTAGCCAACCAGGATAATCAGAAATTCTCTCGTCCGACCCACCAAGAATGGAAAAAATGTTTTCCGCAAAATTTTTGAGGATAGAAATATCTCCCGAAGTAGGCGTTAACTCATCTACTCCATCATTATTATTATAAATAGAAACTCTATCCTTAGTAGGATGCCTTACCATTAATGAACCACGGGTAACTTCTTTTCCCGATTCTTCCCCCGTTATCCATAAAATTTCCACAAATTTTCCTGCTTCAATATTACTATTAGGGTTTGCAATCGCAATAGTAACAGCTTTTACAATTGAAGTTGCAAGTTGTAAATCACTAGTTTCTTTCGTTTGCTCAACATACTTTAAATATTGTGGGGCTAAAGTCGCCGAAAGTATAGCAATAATTGCAATTACAACTATCAATTCTACCATTGTAAAACCTTTATTAGCAATTTTTTTCACAATAAACTCCTCCTTTTATTCTAAGTCGGTATAGTATGGATTTACAACACTATTTGCAAGAATTAAACTATCCACTGCGACTATTTCAAAAGGATAATTTTTAACTTCTTCTTCTTCATTATTGGTATAAATATATGCAATTTCATAAGAAACACTGTTTTCCGTTACATCAATCACATCGATAATTTCATATCCCTTATAAATTGAAGTTACTGTTCTTTGTAGGCTTTGAACATTTTGAAAATACAATTTCTCATCTTTTTCAATAAACAAAGCTAAAATATCTGGAGTTAAAATAATATCTTTAAACTCCGTAGTCACATATCTAAGTAAATATGTTTCAATTCCATTTTTATTTTGAGCAAAATCAGGGCTTACTCGTGTATATTTTAACCCATTTTCTTCAATTGTATCACTAAATGTAAGGGGAAAGCTTAAATTGTAGAAATAAGAAAGAGCAATTAACGTTTCCTCAAACTCTTTTGCACCTAATTTTTTCAGCTCATTATCATCTAAATCAACAAAATAACCAACTTCCACCGCTGTAGTTTGGGTCGTATTTGCTGTTGTAGTTTCAGTAGTTTCGGGAATAATTATTTCATCATTTTTATTGTCACTACAACCTGTCACAGTAAAAATAATTCCTAAAACTAATAAAAATCCAAATATTTTTTTCAAATTATTTTCCTCTCCAAAATATAATGTTTACTTCCAATATTTCCTGTCCAAACTACGGTATTGAACAGCTTGTGCAACGTGTTTTTTATCAATAACTTGTGCAAACTCCATATCTGCAACTGTCCGTGATACTTTCAGAATTTTGTCATATGCGCGGGCAGAAAGTCCCATTTTCTCAAAAACTGACTTCAAAAATTCATTTGCACTATCGGTTAACGGACAAACTTCTTGTAAAATATCGCTTGTAATTCGTGCGTTGCAAGTTACATTTGTACCTTTATAACGTTCTTGTTGCACTTCACGAACTTTTTGTACACGTTCACGAATTGAAGCAGAACTTTCTTCCTTTCGTGTGGAAGAAATATTTTCATATTCAACAGGAAAAACTTCACATTGAATATCAAATCTATCAAGCATAGGGCCACTTATTTTTGACAAATATTGAGTTACTTTCGTTTGGGAACAAATACAATTTCTTGTAGTGTGCCCAAAATATCCGCATGGACAAGGATTCATCGCTCCCACCAAAACAAAGGAACAAGGATAGGTTGCAGTTCCTGCAGCTCTTGAAATTGTTACTTTTTGGTCCTCAAGAGGTTGCCTTAATATTTCTAGTGTAGGGCGAGAAAATTCAGCTAACTCGTCTAAAAAAAGCACTCCATTATTTGCTATAGAAATTTCCCCCGGCTTTGGGACAGAACCTCCACCCGATAATCCAGCTGGAGAAATTGTATGGTGAGGGCTTCTAAAAGGTCTTTTTGTAACAAGAGGTTTATCCCCCTCAAGCATTCCCGATATAGAATGAATTTTCGTTGTATCAATAGACTCCTCAAAAGTCATTTTAGGTAGTATTGTAGGAATTCTCTTAACAAGCATACTTTTTCCAGAGCCTGGAGTTCCTATTAATAGTATATTATGCCCACCAGCGGCAGAAATTTCAATTGCTTTTTTAGCATTTTGTTGCCCTTTTACGTCAGCATAGTCAAGGTAATCAAAATAATCATCTTCGTTAGGAATATATTTCCCTTGTTTCGTTAATTTAATCCCTCTAAAATGTGTAATTATATCAAAAATGTTTTTAACTCCATAAACATCAATCCCCTCAACAACAGACGCTTCAAAAGCATTGTCATAAGGAACAAAAATCGAAGTTAAACCCATTTCTTTAGCTTGTAAAACCATTGGAAGAACGCCCATTATCCCGCGAACATCGCCATTTAAAGCAATTTCACCAATAAAAGCACAGTCAGAAACATCGGGTTCGATTATATTTGTAGCTTTTAAAATAGTAATAATTATTGGCAAATCATAAATAGAGCCAACTTTCTTTGTATCAGCAGGCGCTAAGTTAATCAAAACTTTTCCAAGAGGAAATTTTAACCCGCAAGCCTTAAAAGCAGAACGAATACGGTCGCGACTTTCCTTTACGACAATATCCGCAAGTCCAACTATTTCAAATCTCGGCGTACCTTTGTCAACATCAACTTCCACTTGTACAGGGAATGTGTTAAGTCCAAATAATCCAAGGCTATTCACACGTTCAAACATAATTACAACTCCTAATTATATGTAATCTCAACCATTTCTTCAAACTCGTTATCTTCAGCGGCAACACAAATCATATAATTTTTATTTTCAATGAATTTTAAATGCAACTTCTTACCCTCAACAGTTATCTCATCAACAATTAATCCTTCTTCAACAAGAGAAAATGTAGAAAAACCTAAGGCAATTCCTTTTCCAAGAGCTTTAGAAATTGCTTCTTTTCCTGTCCAAATATGAAAAAACATTTTTTCTTTAATTTTTGCACTTTGAAGTGTTTCTAAGAAATCTTTTTCCTCTTTTGTAAAAAATCTCGTTACAATTTTATAGTTTGGATATTTTATAAGTTCAATATCACAGCCAATTGTCTTTTCGGAATAAGCACAAATAGCCATTTCTTCCGAATGTGAAATGGAAAAATTGAAATTCTCTACATTAGAAATTTTCGGACAACCATAACTATTTTCTTCATAAACAGCGTTTTTTTCCTCAACACCAATTTCTGAAAGTGCTTTTACAATTAAAGAACTTGAAGTTAGAGTTAAAAGTTTGTCAGTTAAAATTTTTCTTCGACTAATTTTATTTTGCCTATATTCAGAAAGATTTTTATATAAATTTTCATAATTCTCCACAATAGAATAAAAATCCACATTTGTCAAAAGTAATTTGTTCAATAAGATGTCCTCCATTTATATAAAAATGTTTTTTATTCGCTAATTTGGTCAAGACTAAGTCCATATGCTGGTAAAAATTCTTCCAAAAAGCAATCTACTTCTTCTAATTTAAAATTCACAAGGGCTGCTAGACTGGAACTTTTAGCCTCAACAAAATCGGTGTTCCCCATTCGTTCTTCCTCAATGCATTTCACTAACGCAGAAAGTTTATCCGCCGCTTTCACAAGCATATTTTCATACGGTGTGCAGTAGTCCTTACTATAAATAAGTGAGTACTCCTCCTTTAAATCAGAAGGAAGATAGGACAAAAGCTTTTTTTGCGCAGTTTCTTCAATTTCCTTATAAGCACCACTTATATTTTGATTGTAATATTTAATAGGTGTAGGTAAATCACCTGTTATAATTTCCGTTGTGTCGTGAAAAAGTGCAGAAACTGCCATTTTTTCAGGAGAAAGATTTTTATTAAAACGCTTATTAGCTAAAATTCCCAAAGCATGAGCAAAAAATGCTACCTCAAGGCTATGTTCGCTAATATTTTCCGAAACAGAATTTCTCATTAATGACCATCTATTTATATATTTCATTCGAGAAAGCATAGAAAAAAATTGATTATTCAGCAAAACCATTCCCTTCAAAAAATTAATAATTTAACTAAAACAAAGTTATATTATTATTTCACACATATACTTTATAGTAACATAAATTTTAAAAAATTGCAACAATTTAAGATTATTGTAGTAATTCAAATTTGCATTTTTGGTTAATTCTTTTACTTTCATACAATATTCATATTAATTATATACAAAAACAACAAAGACTGTATCCTAAAAAAATAGAATACAGTCAATATCACGAATATAAAAAATCCTCTTGACAACATATGCCAAAAGTGGTATACTTTTATAATGTATCAATATGGAATCTTATGCTTACTACACTGTTTATTATATCACATAAAGCAAAAAAGTCAAGCCTTTTTTCTGAAAAAAACAATTTTTATTGCTTTTTAGTGAAAAAATTGTGTTTTATAAACTAAGTAAAAATAATTTTCACCGCAAATTTTAATGAGGAGTGATTAAACTTATGGTGAATGTCAAGCCACACAAACTCGGTAAAAACACCCGTATGAGTTTTGCAAAAATCAATGAAGTATTGGAAATGCCTAATCTAATTGAAGTACAAAAAAATTCCTACAAATGGTTTCTTAATGAAGGATTGAAGGAAGTATTTCGCGATGTAGCCGCAATTAGCGACTATAATGGTAATCTAGAACTTAACTTTGTTGACTACCGAATTGACGAAGAACCAAAATATTCGGTTGCAGAATGTAAAGAACGTGATGTAACTTATGCAAAACCACTTAAAGTAGTTGCAAGACTTAATAACAAAGAAACAGGCGAAATCAAAGAGAATGAAGTTTATATGGGCGAATTCCCTATTATGACTGAAAGTGGCACTTTTGTAATTAATGGTGCTGAACGTGTAATCGTTTCTCAACTTGTACGTTCTCCTGGTGCTTATTACTCCGTAGAAAAGGACAAGACGGGTAAAAATTTATTTAGTTCTACAGTTATCCCAAACAGAGGCGCATGGCTTGAATACGAAATGGATTCAAACGATGTAGTTTATGTTAGAATCGATAAAAATAGAAAAATCCCTATCACAACGCTTCTAAGAGCTTTCGGTCTTGGAACTGATGATGAAATAACTGAAATGTTTGGAAATGACTATCGTTTAAACCAAACAATTCTACAAAAAGACTCTACTAAAAACACTGATGAGGGTTTACTTGAAGTTTATAGAAAACTTCGTCCAGGCGAACCTCCAACTGTTGATAGTGCATTGTCACATATTAACGCACTTTTCTTTGATGCAAGAAGATATGATTTATCAAGATTTGGACGTTATAAATACAATAAAAAACTAGGCATTGCTACAAGACTTGCAGGTAATGTTTTATCAAGACCTGTTATAAGCCCTATGACTGGTGAAATTTTAGCGGAAGCTGGGGAGCTTATTAATTATGATAAAGCTCTTGAAATTGAATCAGCGGGTGTTTACGAAGCTTTTGTAACAGTTGAAATTACTGAAGCAATTTCAGCTCTTGATGACCAAAACACAAGCACCGAACAACGTGAAGTTAAAATTATCGGTAACGGTATGGTTGATATTAACAAATATATCGATTTCGACGTTGAAGAATACGGTGTTAATGAGAAAGTTTCTTTCCGTGTGCTTAAAGAAATTCTTGAAAATTCTGATAGCGAAGAAGAACTTTTGGACAACATTAAAGCTCGTGCAGATGAATTAGTTCCTAAACATATTATTTTGGACGATATTTATGCTACAGTAAGCTATTTCTTAAACCTATCCGAAGGCGTTGGTATTGTTGACGATATTGACCACCTTGGAAATAGAAGAATTAGAAGTGTGGGCGAACTTCTTCAAAATCAATTTAGAATTGGTTTCTCAAGAATGGAAAGAGTTATTCGTGAAAGAATGAATACTCAAGCTCAAGACTTAGAAAATGTAGGACCTACTAATTTAATTAATATCAGACCTATTACTGCTGCTATTAAAGAATTTTTCGGTTCTTCACCACTTTCACAATTCATGGATCAACCAAACCCACTTGCTGAACTTACACATAAACGTAGACTTTCAGCTCTAGGTCCTGGTGGTCTTTCTCGTGACCGTGCATCATTCGAAGTTCGTGACGTTCACTATTCTCACTATGGAAGAATGTGTCCTATCGAAACTCCTGAAGGTCCAAACATCGGTCTTATCTCATACCTTGCATCTTTTGCAAGAATTAATCAATATGGATTTATCGAAGCTCCTTATAGAAAAGTTAATAAGGAAACAGGGGCTGTTACTGACGAAGTTGTTTATATGACTGCTGATGTTGAAGATAACTATACTGTTGCACAAGCAAACGAACCACTTACTGATGAAGGGCAATTTGCTAATGATATAGTAAAAGCTCGTTATCGTGACCAAATTTTGGAAACTGAAAAAGCTAAAATCGATTACATGGACGTTTCTCCAAAAATGGTTGTTTCTGTTGCGACTGCGCTTATTCCTTTCCTTGAAAACGATGACGCAAACCGTGCTCTTATGGGTTCAAACATGCAAAAACAAGCTGTTCCACTTCTTAAAACTGAAAGTCCAATCGTTGGTACTGGTATGGAATACAAAGCTTGTGTTGACTCAGGTGTAACTGTTCTTTGTGAAGAAGACGGTGTTGTTGAAAAAGTTTCTGCTGACGAAATTATCGTTCGTTGCGACGAGGGCGGAACTAAAACTTATAAATTAACTAAATTCAAACGTTCTAACCAAGGTACTTGTATTAACCAAAGACCTATCGTTGATAAAGGCGAAAGAGTTCTTACAAAACAAGTTCTTGCTGATGGACCTGCAACTTCAAACGGTGAAATTTCTCTTGGTAAAAATGCTCTAATCGGCTTTATGACTTGGGAAGGTTATAACTATGAAGATGCTGTTTTGATTAATGAAAAAATCGTTCGTGAAGACGTTTATACTTCTGTCCATATCGAAGAATATGAACTTGAGTGCCGTGACACGAAACTAGGCCCTGAAGAAATCACTAGAGATATTCCAAACGTTGGTGATGATGCGCTTAAAGACCTTGATGAAGAAGGAATTATCCGCATCGGTGCTGAAGTTAGAAGTGGTGATATTCTAGTAGGTAAAGTTACTCCTAAGGGTGAAACTGAACTTACTGCTGAAGAAAAATTATTGCGTGCTATCTTTGGTGAAAAAGCTAGAGAAGTAAGAGATAACTCATTAAGAGTTCCTCATGGTGAGTCGGGCGTAATCGTTGACGTAAAAGTATTTACAAGAGAGAATTGTGATGAACTTTCTCACGGCGTAAATATGCTTGTTAGATGTTATATTGCACAAAAGAGAAAAATCTCTGTTGGTGACAAAATGGCGGGTCGTCATGGTAATAAGGGTGTTGTTTCAAGAATTTTACCTCAAGAAGATATGCCTTTCCTACCTGATGGAACACCACTTGACATCGTGTTAAACCCACTTGGTGTACCTTCTCGTATGAACATCGGACAAGTGCTTGAAGTTCATCTAGCTATGGCTTCAAAAGCCCTAGGTTGGAAGATTATGACACCTGTATTCGATGGCGCAAATGAAGAAGATATTAGAGAATGTTTCCGTCAAGCTCATGATACTATTAAAGGCGAACATGAACCTATGACAGTAATCAAAGGCGCAAGAGATATTATCGATTGCCGTGATTTGGAACTTGATGAAGACGGAAAAACTACTCTTTATGACGGAAGAACTGGTGAAAAATTTGATAACCGCGTAACTGTTGGTTATATGTATTATCTAAAACTTCACCACTTGGTTGACGATAAAATCCATGCTCGTTCTGTTGGACCTTACTCCTTGGTTACACAACAACCTCTTGGTGGTAAAGCTCAATTCGGCGGACAAAGATTTGGTGAGATGGAAATGTGGGCACTTGAAGCATACGGTGCTGCTTACACTCTACTTGAAATGTCAACAATTAAATCAGATGATACTGTTGGACGTGTTAAAACTTACGAGGCAATCGTTAAGGGTCAAAACGTACCAAAACCTGGTATCCCTGAGGCATTTAAAGTATTAATTAAAGAGCTTCAATCATTATCACTTGACGTAAAAGTGTTAAATGGTAACGATGAAGAAATCGATTTAAAACAAAGTTTTGACGACGATGACGATATCATTCCACAACCTGTAATCGAAGATGAAGAATTCGTAAGTGAAGTTGTTGAAGATGGAGATTTTGACGACGGATACCTATTTGAAGAAGGGGAAGATGAAGATTTACTTGAATCCGACCTTGATTCTGGGGACGATGATTTAGACTTGTTTGTAGACGATGAGGATGACGAAAATATCTAAAGGAAGAAGGGTCTTATATTGGATTTTAATGTTTTTGAGTCAATAAAGATTGGTCTTGCAGCTCCTGATAAAATCAGAGAATGGTCTTATGGAGTGGTTGAAAGACCTGAAACAATTAACTATAGAACGCAAAAACCTGAGCGTGAGGGACTTTTCTGTGAAAAGATTTTTGGTCCTTCAAAAGACTGGGAATGTCATTGTGGTAAATATAAAAAAATTCGTTACAAAGGTAAAGTTTGTGAAAAATGTGGCGTTGAAGTTACTCGTGCGAAAGTGCGTCGTGAGAGAATGGGGCATATTGATTTAGCTGCCCCTGTTTCCCACATTTGGTACTTCAAAGGTACACCTTCAAGAATTGGACAAATGCTTGAAATTTCACAAAAAAGACTTGAAGAAATTTTATATTTCACTAAATACATTGTAACTGACCCAGGAAATACTAGCCTTTTAAAGAAACAACTCTTAAATGAGAGAGAATATTATGATGCTAGAGAAAAATATGAAGAAGATTTTAAAGCTGGTATGGGTGCAGAAGCTATTAAAGAACTTCTTTGTGAAATTGACCTTGAAAAACTTGCGGCTGAACTTAAAAGTGAGCTAAAAGATTTGCCAGCTGGTCAAAAAAGAATTAAACTATTAAAAAGACTTGAAATTGTTGAGGCTTTCAGACTTTCTGGAAATCGTCCTGAATGGATGATTATGGACGTTGTGCCTGTAATTCCGCCTGAGCTTCGTCCTATGGTAATGCTTGACGGTGGACGTTATGCAACTTCCGACCTTAACGATTTATATAGACGTGTTATCAATAGAAATAACCGTCTAAAAAGAATGCTTGAACTTGAAGCTCCTGACATTATCATTAGAAATGAAAAGAGAATGCTTCAAGAGGCTGTTGACGCATTAATTGACAACGGTAGACATGGTAGACCTGTTACTGGGCCTAACAACAGAGCATTTAAATCACTTTCTGATATGCTTAAAGGTAAGCAAGGTCGTTTCCGTCAAAACCTACTTGGAAAACGTGTTGACTACTCTGGACGTTCTGTTATCGTTGTTGGTCCTGAACTAAAAATGTATCAATGTGGTCTTCCAAAAGAAATGGCGCTTGAACTTTTCAAACCTTTCGTTATGAAAAGACTTGTAGATACTGGTGTTGTAAATAACATTAAATCAGCAAGAAAGAAAGTTGAAAGAGCTAGTGATGACGTTTGGGATGCACTTGAAAATGTAATTCAAGGTCACCCAGTAATGCTAAACCGTGCGCCTACACTTCATAGACTTGGTATTCAAGCATTTGAACCAATTCTAGTTGAAGGTAAAGCTATTAAACTTCACCCACTTGTTTGTACAGCGTTTAACGCCGACTTTGATGGTGACCAAATGGCTGTTCACGTTCCTTTAGGTGCAGAGGCTCAAGCGGAAGCAAGATTTTTAATGCTTGCTGCTAACAACCTTTTAAAACCTTCTGATGGTCGCCCTGTTGCCGTACCTTCACAGGATATGGTGCTTGGTTCTTACTACTTGACAATGGAAAAAGA
>CAYJLB010000017.1:12335-39780 GCA_964370845.1 uncultured Oscillospiraceae bacterium | reverse complement strand
GTTTCTGCGAGGTCAAAGCAAGTTATCAGACTAACAAAAAAGTGACGTTGCATCCTTGCCCGCACTACACAAAGTGAATGAGGGCAAATAGTTTCTGCGAGGTCGAATTTTGTTGGTCAACCCGTGGTCGTCCATTAATTACAATTTTGTATGCATTCCGCAAAAACAAACAAAATAAAAGTTATTTTGAAAGTTCATAAGCACGTTTAGTACACGATTTACAAGCCTTATCTATCGTTTCAAGAAGCTTTCCATTGTTTAATTCCTCAAGACCTTTTAAAGTTGTTCCCCCTGGGGAAGAAACCATTGTGATGAGGTCGTCAATTGAATAACCTGAACTCGTAATCATTTTTGCTGAACCAATTAAAGTTTTTGCAAACAAAGATTTAGCTAGTTCTTCGTCAATGTTCTCCTCTTTCGCATATTCTATAAAGCCTTTTGCAAATAGATATATGAAAGCAGGGGAACTTCCGTTTATTGGGATAATTTCTTTCATTTTATCCTCGTTTATAACAGCAATTTCTCCACAAGCGGAAAAAATATCGCAAGCAACTTTAAATTCTGCCTCGCTAGTTGGAGTGGCAAGTGAAAGTGCGGTTGCCCCTTCACCTAACAAAAGTGGAGTATTTGGCATAACTAAAACAACTTTCGCCTCAGCTATAGTTTGTGATTTAATGTAAGCAGAAGAAATTCCCGCCGCTATAGAAATTAAAACAGTTTCAGTTGTAACAAATTCTTTTATCTCAGCTAAAACTTCTTCAAACATTTGAGGTTTTACCGCTAAAAAAACGTATTTACATTTTTGGCAAACTTCCATTGCATCAGAAAGAGGAGTTACTCCAATTTTTTCAAGTTCTGCCAATTTATTTTTATCCAAATCACAAGCAAATATTTTTGATTTAGAAGAAATTTCGCTATTTAAAATGCCTTTTATAATAGCACCGCCCATATTCCCAGTGCCAATGAAACCAATATTATTCATATATGACCAACCTTTCAAAATAAAGTTTAAGCCTTTTTCATTCTAAGTTTCGCCATTTGCACAGTTTTTAATATTATAAACAACAAGAATATTTCAAGGGGTAACATTGCAATATTCTTAAGTAATCGTGGAGAAATCCAAATTAAAAATCCGTAAACTTGTTCAGAAGAAAAAATATCAAAACTCTTTACAACAAAACTTGTGTAAATTATAATAGAATTCAATATAAAATTACATATTAAATTTACTGTAGCCTTTGCTAAGATACAATTTCCTACTTTAATTTGCTTTTTATAAAGGACTACACCGTAGATTATTCCCGCTAAAACTACAACTAAACCTAAAAGGGGTGAATATAACCTTGCCGCTCCTCCGCCCCAAAGGTAACCAACGAAATCAACTGCAATATTAGCAAGTCCACAAACCACAGGTCCGTACAAATAACCAATTACCGCCACCGCTAAAAAGGAAAAAGAAATCCATATATCGGGCGTAATTTTTATAGTAAACATCTCAAGCACTATGGAAAGTGCAACAAGCATTCCCGTTGTAACAAGCACTCTTATGTCTTTTAGCTCACTAGCTGAACTCTTGAATAAAAAAATAAAGTTTTTCATATTTGACCAATCCTCTCACAGTATCTATACTGCTTCACAAAAACAGTATAGCAAAATTATCCCACAAAAATCTGTGAGATTAAAAAATGATATGCTGTTTTGCATAATGAGAGCCAAAATGAAAAACTAAAATTTCTCTATATTTCTATCAAAAATGCAATCACAGCGGGATGCGGGAAATGTACCGCAAGAATTCTTTTCGTTCAAATGACAACTCCCCGTTCATTTGACACTTAACGCACATTTCCCTACTCTGTAATTTAAAATTTAAATTATTAATTAAAATGAAGTGTCGTCTGCAATCTTATAAAGCTGAGAATCAAAAGGCTTTTTCATTGAAAGAGCTTCATGAATATCATAGTCAACAATTTCATTATTTTTCATAGCAACAACCCTGTTACCAATACCTTGTTCTAGCAAACTTACTGCGTGATAACCCATTTGTGTCGCAATAACTCTATCACGAACAGTAGGTGAACCACCACGTTGAACATGCCCTAAAATAGTAGCTCTTGTTTCAACTCCAGTTTTTTCCTCTATGTATTTTGCCATTTCAACTGAACCGCCAACACCTTCAGAAACAATAACTATGAAATGTTCTTTCCCAGTGGCTTTAGTTTTGTTGATTTTTTCTACTACTTTTTCAATTTCAACTTTTTCTTCAACAGTGATAATTGCAGAAGCTCCACAAGCAATCCCTGTATGTACAGCGATAAAACCTGCATTTCTTCCCATAACTTCAACAACTGAACATCTAAAATGAGATTGTGCAGTGTCACGAAGTTTATCCACCATTTTAGCAGCTGTATTCATAGCTGTGTCATATCCAATAGTGTACTCACTACAAGCAATATCGTTGTCAATAGTTCCAGGAATACCAACGCAAGGAATTCCTGCAGCAGAAAGGTCCGCAGCCCCTCTAAATGAACCGTCACCACCAATTACAACAATACCGTCTAAACCATTTTCTTTTGCAACAGCAGCACCCTTTAAAACACCAGCTTGCTCTCTAAATTCAGCACTTCTAGCAGTATAAAGAATTGTTCCACCTTTTTGAATAATATCGGAAACAGTTCTTTCAGAAAAATCGACCATATCGCCTTTTAAAAGACCGTCATACCCTCTTTTTATACCTTTTACCTTCATACCTTGCTTAATAGCAGCTCTTGTTACCGCTCTAATAGCAGCATTCATTCCTGGTGCATCTCCACCACTTGTTAAAATACCAATAGTTTTGCTCATAAAAGTTCTCCCTCTCAAGTTTATCCATAGGACATCTAGTGCCAAAAACGACTATACACATCAATTACTTTGTGCTTTATTCACATAAAACACGTCCAAATATAGTGTAACATATCCAGTATCTTATGTCAATTATTATAAGAAAAAAAGATAAGAAATATGCTTTTCAACAATTTTCTTATCTTTTTATGCTATTCATTACTGTAAATTGCCATATCTTGAGCTAAATAAACTATCAAAGTTTTATTTCCAGTAACATCAAATTCTTTCCCAGGATCAATACTAACATTCAAAATAGTATCAGTAGCAGTCCCATATAACTGAGAATATTCGACATCATATTTAATATTCATAGAATCAAGCAAATCCAAATACTCTTTTTTTGTCAGCCCCTCAAAAGATGGAACTTCCACATTGCTCGACCCTCTGCTTACAACAAGATTAATAGTTGAACCAATAACAATTCTAGAACCTTCCGCAATTCCTTGGTCAATTACAACACCTTGCTCGTATTCGTCACTATATTCCATAGAAGTAGTAATTTCCAATATTTCATTAACTTCTCTTAGATTTTGCAAAGACTCATAACTATATCCTACAAAACTTGGAAGAATAAATTCATCATCAGTTACTTCGATATTAAGATTTTCAGCATTAAGTGCAGCAACAGGAAATTCGTTTGAATAAACTTCACTCTGCACTTCGCTTCCGCTTCCCAAAGTTTCGCTATCCATTTTCATTTCAGTAGTAGTGCTTTCTCCTGCCAAAGTTTGGCTTTGTGCACTTAAATCATTAGCATTTGCAAGCGAAGTGAAAATCAGCACCGACAAAGTAGCCACAAACAAAACAGAAACAACACTTGAATAAATTACAAGGGACAATTTATTTTTATATTCAACTATTTTTTCTTGCTTTTTGGAAGTAGGAACTTTTGTAAAAGAAATTGTACTGCCCTTTTTTTCGTGGATTAAAGGTGTTATGCTCTCGGTAAATAAAGTTCCAACAAGCTCGCTTATAGACCTAAATCTATCCTCTTTTTTGACAGAAATCCCTTTTCTAATTGCACTTGAAATCAAAGGATTAATACTTTCCACTATATCGTTGCAGTCAAGCACAGTGTCGTTTTCTTTTCTTAAATGAGCCTCAGGTAAAACAACTCCCGTTAAAGCACGATAAATTACCGCGCAAATAGAGTAAATATCCGTTCCTATCCCAACATTTTCCTTGTCGCTATATTGTTCGGGAGCAGAATATCCCGAAAACAGCTCCGGAACAAGAGAAGTTCCGTGCATTCTTTCCTCAACAATAGAAAATCCAGCAAGCTTAATTTCCTCATTTTCAGTAATAAAAATTGTAGTTGTACTAATACCTAAATGGTATTTGTGGTCATTATGAAAAAGACTTAAAGTTGTCATAATTGACGGTAGCAAATCTTTAAGTTTTTCCCACGGGATAAAACCGCCACTTCGTTTTAAATACTCCTCAAAAGTAATTGCATCAAAGTATTTGTAAACAGCGTACGCCGTTCCATTCTCATAAAATAAATCAGTAACATGAATAAGTTGCTTAATAGTTTTCATCTTCACCAAAGAACGGTAAAGGTCAAAAAATTCAGCAAGATAACTTTTATAAGTAACTAAAGAATCCTTATTCGGATTAACAACTTTCCCCTCACGCACAGCCATATTTTCAGGGAAAAATTCCCTAATAAAAACTTTGCTTTTAGTGGAGGTGTCATAACCAATATAAAGAACACTTTCGTAATTATTCGTTTTTCTATTACCAATTATATATCTTTTTCCGACGGTTGTTTTAGCAGGCAAAAAAGTTCCCACATCATAGGTAAAACTATTGTGTTTACAACTAGGACAATTCCCATCAACATCAAGTTTTTCCATACAACTCATACATAAATTATTTTTTTGCTCCATAGTCACACCCTAATAAAATTTTAAAGAGCAAAAATCTGCTCTTACTATAGTATCTATATTACTGCTCCCCCAAACTAAATTGTGGAGCAATTTTAAATGGTAAATTTCATACTAATTAGAACATTTACACATTAACTCATAATACATTTTAACAACAAAAAAGCCATTTGTCAATAAAATAGCTACTTTTGTAATGATATTGTGTTAATTGTTTCCTTTTTGTAACCTCTTGCGGGGCAACCCCGCTGTTATGCCCGCACCGAACAAAGCAAAAGAGGTTAATTTTGTTTCTGCGAGGCTATAGGTTGTATAATAGAAAAACAAAAGTAAAAGCTACACAAGATAAAGTTTAGGTCAAGCCTTTTTTAAAGGCTTGCAGGGTGCAGGGACAGAGTCCTTGCTCGACCATCGCAATGGTCGAAATTCTAGAAGTAAACGCCAGCAGTCGAAAAAATAAAAATCAAAACTAACCGTCGCAAAAAACATACAAACAATTAATAGTACACTAATGAAAAAGTCAAATAAAATGATAATAGAGATATTTTTTGCGACGTTAAAAGTAGTATTTTGAAAAATTGTAAATTTAGAAAAATACGGAAAATTTTATCTTTTGAACAATAGCAAACAAGCGGACAACTCCACCAAATATAATAACCTCATAAACTTAATTATAAACAAAATAAAAGGGACGGAAAATCCGTCCCTAATACATTTACAAATAAAACTAAACCTTAACCATTGATAATAGTCAAAACTACATCAGCAACCGTTTTTGCTGCAATAATTTCAAACTCATCATAAGTCATTTCGCCCTCGTCATCAGCATTATCTGAAACGCAACGAATAATAACAAATGGAATTTCATTTCTATAAGCAGTGTGCCCAACAGCAGCACTTTCCATATCTACAGCTAAAGGAGCAAAATCGTCAATAATAGCCTGTTTCAATACGCTGTCAGAGATAAATTGTTCCCCTGAAACAACTCTACCAGTGTGATATTTTTTATCATTAGCCTCACAAGCTTTTTTAGCCATTTCAATTAATTCTTCACTTGCTTTAAAGCAGTTGTTGTACGGTGGGTAATTAGCCAAAAATCTTGGGGTAACATCGTGGTGCATAACGTCAGTAGAAATTACAATGTCACAAACCTTAACATCTCCACCAACACCGCCAGCGATACCAGTATTGATTACGCAGTCAACTTCAAATTTATCAATAAGTAATTGTGTAGCAACAGCAGAGTTTACTTTTGCAACACCACAACAAACGTTGACAATCTTCTTATCTCCCACCATATTTACATAAAATTCGTAAGAGCCAGCTTTAATAATTTCAGCTTCACCAAGTGCCTCCCTCAAATCTTTTAATTCCGATGGCATTGCGCCGATAATTCCAATAGTTTTCATATTTAATCCATTCCTTTCAAGATGTCTAATCCAATTGAGCCGTGTATAATTTGTAGTAATTGCCCTTTAATGCAAGCAATTCATCGTGAGAACCGCATTCAGCAATTCCCTTATCGGATATATACATTATTTTATCACAATTTTTGATTGTTGACAACCTATGTGCAATAATAAATGAAGTTCGCCCTTTAAGTAGGTTATTTAAGCCCATTTGCAAGTCACGTTCAGTTTTTGCGTCAATAGAAGAAGTAGCTTCGTCCAAAATCAATATTTTAGGGTCAGAAAGCAAAGTTCGAGCAAAAGAAATAAGTTGTTTTTGCCCTTGTGAAAGCATACTTCCACGTTCACTTACTTCCGTTTCATAGCCACGTTCCATTTCGGAAATAAAATCGTGAGCACAAACTGTCTTACAAGCTTCAATTACTTCTTCCTCAGTAGCATCAAGCTTTCCATACTTAATGTTTTCAGCTATTGTACCAGCGAAAATAAAACTATCTTGAAGCATTATTCCCATTTGCGAACGTAATGAATGTAAGGTATGTAAAGAAATATCTTTTCCGTCAATTAAAATTCTACCGCCATTGATATTATAAAATCTTGAAATAAGGTTTACAACAGTAGTTTTTCCAGCACCAGTAGGGCCAACTAAAGCAATACTTTCGCCTGCTTTAACGTTCATATCCATATTTTGTAAAATATTAATATTTCCGTCATAAGAGAAAGTAACATCTTCAAATGTAACACTTCCCTCAAGGTCAGGTAAGTCAGGGGCATTTTCTACATCTGTAACCAAAACAGGTTCATCAATAGTTTCAAAAATACGCTCCAAATAAGCTATACCATTAATAAATGTGTTGTAAATATTTGACAAAGTTAGAATAGGCTGCCAAAATCTCCAAGCATAGCCACCCATTGCCATTAAAGTACCAACAGTAACTACAGGCAAAGTCCAAGCAATTCCGATTAAATACATTAAACTTACAACAACAACTGTAATATTATCAACAAGAACCCAAACCGAGTTGGAAATATACATCGCTTGCATATGAGCCTTTGAGCTTGCTCTATTTAACTTTTCAAAAATATCAGCATTTACTTTTTCACGAGTAAAACCTTGAGTAATTTTTGTTCCGTCAATAGACTCTTGTAAATAAGCGTTAAGGTTAGAGTTTTTGTTACTTACATTTTGCCAAGCTTTTCTTTGTTTTGGTTTAATCAAAAACAAAAATAATAAGAAAACAGGCACACCCGACACAACAACTAAAGTTAATCGTACATCAGTTATAAGCATAAAAACTATAATAAAAATAATATTGAATATTTCTAAAATAAAGTTAATAAGTCCGTTTGAAAGCATATCGGACACACTGTTTACATAGTTTACAACTCTTACTAAAATTTTTCCGTGTGGGCGGTCATCATAATATTGAAAAGGCAATTTTTGAAGATGTTCAAATAAATCTCTCCTTATATCATAAATAATCTCCTGTCCAACCACAGTCATAATTCTTCCTCTTAAAGTGGAAAAAAGTATACTAAGCCCAATACATAACGCAAGCAATCCTGCAAGTAACCAAAGTTCATTATAATCCTTGTTCGGAACAGTTACGTCAACAACGTGTTGGAAAATCATAGGACTAAAAAGTGCCGAAACTACTGATAATATAGATAATGCCAATGCAAAAATCATTCTATATTTTCTCAAACCAATATATTTAAAAGCTCTTTTCAAATGTTTCATACTAAAGGGGGTTTCAAGGGTTTCGTCCACGTCAAATCTATTTCTTGCCATTTATACTCACCTTCCTTTCAATTAATCTAGGCAATATCTTTGTTTTCAAGTCCATTTTGTAGCACAAATACATCGTAGTAATAACCACCTTTTGCAATTAATTCATCATGAGTACCTTCTTCAATAATCTCACCTTTGTCCATAATGATGATTTTGTCAGCATTTTTTGTGCTAGAAATTCTTTGTGCAATAATAATTTTTGTGCAATCATAGCCTAGATTATCAAGACTGTGTTGAATAGCCTTTTCCGTTTCCATATCTACAGCGGAAGTGGTATCGTCAAGAATTAAAATAGCAGGTTTAACCGCTAAAGCTCGAGCTAAAGCAAGCCTTTGTTTTTGTCCGCCTGAAAGTCCCATTCCACGCTCCCCAATTAATGTGTCAAAGCCGTTTTCTGTCTTTTCAATAAAGTCAGCACTAGCCATTTTAGCGAACTTTCTTACCTCTTCCTCACTCATATCAATATCGCTATAAGCAATATTTCCGTCAATAGTTTCCGAGAATAAGAAAACATCTTGTGTCGCAATACCAATATTACTTCTTAAATAATTAAGGTCAAGCTTTTTAACTTCATTTCCGTCAATAGTAAGACTTCCGCCCTTAATATCAACATAACGGTCGATACAGTTAATAAGCATAGTTTTCCCTGAACCAGTACTTCCCATAATAGCAACGGTTTGCCCAGCTTTTATGTCTAGGTTAATGTTTTTCAAAATAACTTGCCCACTAATTCTAACCATTACATCTTTAAAAGAAATGTCACCTTTAACTCTTTCTTTAGGAACAATTGGCTTTTTAGGGTTTTCAATTTTAGTTTTTGCATAATAAAGTTCAATAATTTTGTTTGAACTTGCAAAAAAACGTTGTAAGTCATTAAGTAGCATACCAAGCAATCTCATTGGGTGAATTAAAGTCCAGCTAAGGGAGTTAAATGCCCAGAATACACCTACAGAAATTTCCCCTCTAATTAAGAACACACCACCAACAATCAATAAACTCAAGGATAAAGATTGGCTAAGTCCTTCTATTAAAGGGAAATATCTAAGCCAAGTCATTGAAGCCTTTAGGTTTGCATCTTTAAACGCACCATTTTTTTCAGCAAACTTTTCAATCTCATAATCTTCTTTAGCAAAAGCTTTTACAACTTTGTTACCAGAAATATTTTCTTGAGTATTTGAGTTAAGTTTTGAAAGTTGTTCCCTTAAATTAACGAAAAGCGGTTTAATCTTTTTTGAAAAAGAACGTGTAGCAAGAAAAAGT
Organism: uncultured Oscillospiraceae bacterium; assembly: GCA_964370845.1. GTDB lineage: Bacteria > Bacillota > Clostridia > Oscillospirales > Ruminococcaceae > CAYJLB01. Next base: position 30,550 of record CAYJLB010000017.1, on the reverse strand, counting down.
ATAGGTGTTATTGCAAGAGCTGTTAAAGTTAGCGGAACATTGTTCATAAACATAAAAACAGTACTCGCTGTAAATAAGAAGAAAGCTTCAACTAAACATCTAATAACATAGGCAATTGTATGTCTACACATATCAAGGTCACCAGTAAGCCTTGTCATTAAGTCACCTGTTCTATTTTTTGAAAAGAAAATCATATCTTGTTTTTGAAGTTTTACATATAATTCCCCACGCATTTTGTAAAGAAATTTTTGCGAACAAGATTCATAAATTATAATCGAGGCATAACCAAGCCCCGTCCTCACTAAAGTAAAAACAATTAAAGTAATTACAAAGGAAATAAGCAAGTCGATAAGCGGTTGAATATCTGTTGCGTTAGGAAGTTTCGCCACTACCTCATCTACAATTCTACTTGTGATATAAGGGTTGATAAGTTGCATACAAGCAAGGGTAATTGTTGTACATAGTGCAAAAATATACCGCCCTTTAAAACCTTTCATATTTTCCCAGACCCATTTTAACTGAAACATAAAAACGCCACCTCTTAATAGAATTTTTTTCCTTGCAAATTTGTTTTTATTACTTTAATATAGTTTATCACATATTTGAATTAGGTCAATAGTTTTTAGAAAAAAACTTTCACAATTATAACACACTTATTGCGTGTTTTTTATGCACATTTTTACCGCGGTAAATTGATAAAATCTTCACAATGTCATTGAATACAAAAACAATTGACTTTGTTATGCATATGTGATAGAATTAGACATATATATTGCAAATCAATCGAATTTTATATGCAATTAAGTTAAAAATTAATTTTAGAAGGGACTGGTATCTAAAATGGAAAATCTATGGTCAATAACGGTTGGAGATTTACTTGAAGATGTTGCAAAACGTTTTCCTGATAGAAATGCTATAACTTATACCGATAGGGATTACAAAAGGTCGTGGAAAGAATTTAACGAAGAAGTAAATAGAACTGCAAAGGGTTTTATTAAAATAGGTGTTAAAAAAGGAGATCACGTTGCGATTTGGGCGACAAATACTCCTGAATGGCTAATTACAATGTTTGCTACTGCAAAAATTGGTGCAGTTTTAGTTACAGTTAACACAAATTATAAAGTTTTTGAACTTGAATACTTACTCCGCCAATCGGATAGTAAGGTTTTAGTTATGAATAGCGGTTTTAAAGATGCAAATTATGTTAATATAATAAATGATTTATGTCCAAATTTAAAAAATTCTAAACCTAATGAATATAATGATGAGGCTTTACCTTTTCTTAAATCAGTCATTTTCACTGACGAGGACACGCCAGCGGGAATGATGAATTTTAAGGAATTAAAAGAACCTTGCGATGAAGAAATCGACAAAATATTTGAAGAAATGGTAAAAAATAACGACCCACACGATGTAATTAACATTCAATACACGTCGGGAACTACTGGCTTCCCTAAAGGTGTTATGCTTACACATTATAATATAGTAAATAACGGTAAAAACATCGGCGATAATATGAAATTCACCGAGGAAGATAGGCTTTGTATCGTTGTTCCTTTCTTCCATTGTTTTGGTTTAGTTCTTGCTATTTTAGCTTGTGTTACTCATGCCTCCTCAATGGTTCCTGTAGACTTTTTCAGTCCGCTAAAAGTTTTAGATGCAATTGCAAATGAAAAGTGTACCGCTTTCCATGGTGTACCTACAATGTATATTGCTTTGCTAGAACAACCAACTTTTAAGGATTATGATTTATCAAATTTAAGAACAGGAATTATGGCTGGTTCTCCTTGCCCTATTAAAGTTATGCAACAAGTTGTTGATGAAATGAATATGAGCGAGATTACAATTTGCTATGGTCAAACTGAGGCTGCTCCTGTTTGTACTCAAACTAATGTTGAAGATTCTCTTGACCATAGAGTAAGCACTGTTGGACGTTGTCTAAAAGGTGTTGAAGCAAAAATTGTTGACCCTGAAACAGGAAAAGATTGCCCTCCAGGAGTGCAAGGCGAATTCTGTGCAAGAGGGTACAATATTATGCGTGGTTATTATAAAATGGAGGAAGCTACTAAACAAGCAATCGACGAAGATGGTTGGCTTCACACTGGTGACCTTTCAATTTGCGACGAAGATGGTTATTATAAAATCACAGGACGAATTAAAGATATGATTATTCGTGGTGGTGAAAATATCTATCCTAAAGAAATCGAAGAATTTATTTATACAATTCCACAAGTAAAAGACGTGCAAGTAATTGGTGTGCCTAGTAAAGTTTACGGGGAAGAAGTTATGGCATGTGTAATTTTAAAAGATGACGTAATTTTTTCCGAAGATGACTTAAAAGCAGCTGTAAAAGCAAATATGGCAAGGCATAAAGTTCCAAGCTATGTAGCATTTGTTGACGGTTTCCCAATGAATGCTGCGGGTAAAATTATGAAGTATAAAATGCGTGAATGGGCAGTTGACCACTTAAAACTACAAGATGCAGCGTCAATTGAAACTGCATAAACCCTATTAATAGAAAGGATTGAACATTTTATGAAAATTGCGTTTTCTACATTGGGTTGCCCTGAATGGGATTTGGCTGAAGCACTTATTTCTGCTAAAGATTTAGGTTTTGATGCTATTGAAATAAGAGGGATTGAGAAGGAAATTTTTATTCCTTTTACAAAACCTTTTTTAGAGGAAAATATTGATGCGACAATTGAAAAAATTAAAAATATGGGACTTGAAATTTCTCTTTTAGCTACAGGTGTTTGCGTTGGAGATACTGTACATGTTGAGTCCGCTTTTGGCGAGGCAATGGTGTACATTAACCTTGCTCAAAGGCTTGGTGTAAAGTACGTTAGAATTATGATTAGCAATAAACCGCAAGCTGAAAATTGTTCTATTGAATCTGCTATTGTAACATATAGAAAAATTTGTGACTACGCTAAAACAAAGGGAGTAATTCCGCTTATAGAAACAAATGGCGACCTTGCGGACTCTAAAGTTATGAAAAAATTTATTGAAAAAACTGACAGAGAGAATGCGGGTGTTTTGTGGGATGTACACCACCCTTATCGCTTTTTTGGAGAAACTCCAGAGGAAACATATGAAAACATTGGCAAATTTGTAAAATATATCCACGTTAAAGATTCTATAATGGATAATGGAAAATTAACCTATAAAATGATGGGAAAAGGTGATGTTCCTGTCCTTGAAGCTTTAAACTTGCTTAAAGATAATGGCTATGACTCTTTTGTAACCCTTGAATGGGTAAAACGTTGGGAGCCTGACCTTGAAAGTGGAGGAATAGTTTTTTCAAATTTTATAAACTACATAAAAAGTGTGTGCAAAATTTAAGAAAATTTCGCTTTAACATATTGCATTGTTAAACAAAATATGTTATTATATTCTAAACATTAAATATAGAAAAGAAGGTTGATTTATATGCAATTAAAGGATATTGCTGTACAGTTATCAGAAAATTTAAAAGAAAAACCACAAGATGAAAGCAAATTAGGCTTTGGAAATATTTTTACCGATCATATGTTCATTATGGACTATGAAACAGGAAAAGGCTGGTACGACCCTCGAATTGTGCCTTATCAAAACTTGTCGTTAAGCCCTGCTTGTATGTGTTTACACTATGGTCAAGAAGTTTTTGAAGGGTTAAAAGCCTATAGAACTGATGAGGGAGATATTCAATTATTCCGCCCTCTTGACAATTTTAAAAGACTTAATATTTCAAATGACAGATTAGTAATTCCACACATTGACCCTGAATTTTGTGTTGATGCTTTGAAAAAATTACTTGAAGTGGAAAAAGATTGGGTTCCATCAAGTGACGGTGCTTCCCTTTATGTAAGACCGTTTATTATTGCTGTTGACCCATTTTTAGGAGTAAGACCTGGCAACAAGTACTTATTTATGATAATTCTTTCTCCATCAGGTGCATATTATTCTACAGGATTAAACCCTGTAAGCATTTATGTTGAAAATACTTACGTTCGTGCTGTAAAGGGCGGAATGGGCTTTGCTAAGACAGGAGGCAATTACGCAGCTTCTTTGATTGGACAAGACGAAGCTCACAAGCAAAACTATGCGCAAGTTTTATGGCTCGATGGGGTTGAAAGAAAGTATATAGAAGAAGTTGGAGCTATGAATATTTTCTTCAAAATTAATGGTGAAATTGTAACACCTGAATTACAAGGCTCAATTTTAAATGGAATTACAAGAAATTCTGTTATGGAAATTTGTAAAAAATGGGGTTATAAAGTAATTGAAAGAAGAATTTCTATTGATGAAATCGCTGAATACTATAAAAATGGTGAACTTGAAGAAGTTTTCGGAACAGGTACAGCAGCAGTAATTTCTCCTGTAGGCGTGCTAAAATACGATGACTTAATTATGAATATTGGCGAAGGAAAAATCGGCGAAGTTTCCCAAAAACTTTATGATACGCTAACAGGTATTCAATATGGCAAACTAGATGACGAATTCAACTGGATTTCTAAAGTTTGCTAATTTACTAATAATAAAAAATAATGGAGTAAGGGAACTGAAAATGTTTCCTTACTCCATTATTTTTAATTAGCCTTCTTTTTTGTGAGAGTTGCTTTTTCTCTTAAATCTATCAAAACGAGCTTTTCTTTCGTCTTTTCTTCCGTTACGAGGTTTATAGTCACGTCTTGAATGTGAACCACCGCCGTGAGATGAGAAACCACCGCTGCTGTCCTCTACTAATTTAGCAGTAACAACATTACCGTTGATTTTACTTCCCGTCATAGAAGAAATAATATGGTCTTTTTCCTCATTAGGAATTTCAACAGTTGTATGTCTATCATAAATGTCGATTTTTCCGAAATTATTTCCCTTAAGACCTGTAGTTTCAACCAATGCACCTAAAATAAAGTTAGGAGCAATTCTTTGTTGTCTACCAACAGAAAGAACAACCTTAGTTTTATTTCCGAAATTGTCTTTTCTTTGAACTCTTTCATGATTTCTAACTCTTGAATTAGTCAAGTTATCAAAATGCGGAACGTGCTTCATTTCTTTTCCAACTTGCATTGAAAGTAAAGCAGTTGCAACCATTTCAACAGTTAAACCACTTTCAACAAGTTCATTTAACATTCCTTGATATTCATTATTTTTTTCATCAGCCACTACTTTAGCCAATTTTTCCGAGAATTTTTTCAATTTCTTCTCTCTAATTTGAGCGGAAGTAGGTAATTCTTGTAGAGTTACTTGAGCTTTGATGAATTTTTGTATATCACGCATATCGTACATTTGCTTTCTTCCACTTGTTAAAGTGAATGCTACACCTGAACGACCTGCACGACCTGTACGTCCAATTCTATGGATATAATATTCATAATCTTGTGGAATATCGTAGTTAAACACTGCATCAACGTCATCAACGTCAATACCTCTCGCTGCAACATCAGTAGCGATAAGAATTGAAGTTCTACCCGATTTAAATCTATCCATAACAGCAGAACGAGCAGCTTGCTTCATATCACCGTGAATTCCCGAAGCCTTAAATCCTTTTTGGTTAAGCCCTTCAGTTAATTCATCAACCATTTTCTTTGTGTTACAGAAAATAATGGACAGCTTAGGTTCGTGTAAAGATAATAGAAGTTGCAAAGCATCAGTTTTTCTACCCATTGGAACTTCATAATAATATTGAGTGATTGTTTCAACTGTTCTTTCTTTAGAAACTACTTTTACTAAAGCAGGATCAGTTTGAAACTCTTTTGTAATATTCATAATTGCTGGAGGCATAGTAGCTGAAAAAAGTACAGTTTGTCTTTCTTCAGGAACAGATTTTAGGATTTCTTCAATATCCTCTTTAAATCCCATGTTAAGCATTTCGTCCGCTTCATCAAGGATAATTGTAACAAGATTTTCAAGTTTTAAAGTTCTTCTACCAAGATGGTCCATAACTCTACCCGGAGTACCAACAACGATATTTGCACCACGTCTAAGCTCAAAAATTTGCTTATCCATTGACGCACCGCCATAAACTGCACAAGGTTTTACCCAAGGCATAAACTTAGAAAATCTTTTGATTTCTTCACTTGCTTGCATTGCAAGTTCTCTTGTAGGGCAAAGTATTAATACTTGTACACCTTTAATATCTTTTTGAATTTTATCAATTGCAGGCAATCCAAATGCGGCAGTTTTACCTGTACCTGTATTTGAACGACCAATAACGTCTTTTCCTGTTAATAAAATTGGGATACTCTCCGCTTGAATTTGAGTAGCCTCTTTAAATCCCATTTCTTCTACTGCTTTTAGCACTTCTTGTGACAGACCTAGTTCTGAAAATTGCATTAAATTAATTCCTTTCTTTCTTTTGCCATTATAACAAAATTACACACTGTTTTTGTTGGCGTAAAACTTTACAATTGTCTTAAAAAAATAAATTGTAATAAGTTCGCCCTAATAAAAGCACAAAGAAAAGAAAAGCTTAATTAAAATGTGCTTTTATAAATGATTGTTCATTATAAACTATCATCTTAAAAAATCATTCTCATTTATTGCCAGTAATAAATAAGTCAAAATAAAAACGAGGATAATATCCTCGTTACAAACAAATGATTTTTATACTCTTAAATTATATCATTTAATTTGCATAAAGTCAACGAAACAAAGTTAAATGTTTCTGCAAATATTTTCGTAAAAAATGTGAATATGCTCTAAATTATGACCAAAAACTAGCATTTTAATCTATTTTTGATATATTATTTTACAAAAAACATATTAAATCTTTATTCCAGCAGTGCAACTTTCATTTGAGAAAGCAACTTTTTCTCTCGCCTTGAAACTTGTACTTGTGTCATTTCTAGTTCTTTTGCGGTTTGGGTTTGGGTTTTATTGGAAAAATATCGAAGGTAGATGAGTTTTCTGTCTTTTGCGTCAAGTTCGCTCATTATCTGCCTTAAAGAAATAATATCTGCAATTTCTCCATCGGGCGCATCTACTGGAATATCCGTTTGTCCGCCACTATCATCTAAAGTTTCCGTTAAACTTATAGGGGGGAGTGCCACGTTTAACGCTTCCACAACCATTTCTTCCGAAACTTCTGCCATAGCGCTTAACTCGGAAATTGTAGGCTCTCGTCCATGTGCAAGCAAAAACCTTTCCCGAAATCGAGTAATTTTAAGGGAGGTTTCTTTTATACTTCTGCTAACTTTAATTGCTCCACCGTCACGAAAAAGCCTTTTTACTTCTCCTAAAATCACGGGAACTGCATAGGTTGAAAACTTTACTCCTCTATTTTCATCAAACCCCTTCGCAGCCTTAATTAACCCAATACAACCCGCACCATAAAGGTCATCATACTCAATTCCACGCCCACGAAATCTATTGGCACAAAGATGTACAAGCCCCAAATTCCCCTCAATAAAGGTATCGTCATAGTTGTTCATTCTTATGCCCAGTCCTTTCTAGAGTTAGTCCTCTAAATTTTTGGATTTGATTTTTCTGCTCATAATTACAGTAGTTCCACGCTGTGACTTACTTTTTATTACGAGCTTGTCCATAAAGCTTTCCATTACAGCAAAACCAAGTCCTGCTCTTTCTCCCTCAGGGTCAGTTGTAAAAAGAGGAGTTTTTGCTTTTTCAATATCCTCAATTCCACAGCCATAATCTCTAACCTTTATGTAAATAACGTTTCCATCAATAATTCTAAGTAAAACATCAATTTTCCCCACAATATCCTTATAACCGTGGACAATTGAATTTGTCACTGCTTCGGAAAGTGCAGTTTTTATATCTGCAAGTTCTTCTGCGTTAGGGTCAAGTCCTGCAATAAACCCTGAAACTGCAATCCTAACAAAACTTTCATTTACCGATTTACTTAAAAAGCTAATCTTAGCTTCATTAATAATTTTCATAAAAATTTATCCTTTCACTAATTCTTATTTTTTCGTTGAAACAATTTTTGCAAACTTATCAATTCCGGAAAGTTTCATAACTTTTGCAATGGAAGGTTGTAAATTCGCAACAACAATTTCCCCGTCGAACTCGTTAATAAGTTTATATCTTCCAATAACAAGACCAATACCCGAACTGTCCATAAAACTAACTTTATCAAAGTCAAGAACTAAGCTTTTTGGCATAGTTTCATATATTTTTTTATCAATTTCACTACGAATATCTTTAGCTGAATGATGGTCAATCTCACCATTTAAGCAAACAACCAAAGTTTCATCATTAATTTCTATTTTCATAAATTTAAATTTTCCTTTCGTAAAAATCATTATCTTATTCAAATTATAATTACAATATGACAAGAAAAATGTCGCAATTTGGAATTTGTTAATTTTTTTATTTTGACAAAAAAAAGATAGCCTGAAATTTCAAGCTATCTTATAATCTATATTATTAATTAAAATATTTTCGCAAATGTGAGGTTAAATATAATGACCCACAAACAATTATAACATCATCTTTTTTTGCCGATAAAATTATTTTTTCTAAAGTTTCTAAAGAATTTTCTGCTGTGTTAGCAATTTTTCCTGCTTGGAAAAACATTTCTTTTAAGTCATTTTTTGAAATTGCATTTTCAATAAAATCATCTACAACAAAAATTTCATCAACTGAATTTACAATTTCTTCAATAGAATTTTTCACATCTTTATCTTTCATCATTCCAATCATCAAAATTTTATTTTGAGAATATTTGTTAAGGTGGGAAGCTAGCGATTTCATTGCAGAAACGTTGTGCGCACCGTCTAAAATTATGGTAGGATTATTTTTTACAACCTCAAGACGGGAGGGAACACTTGCGTTTTCAATCCCCTTTTGCATATTCTCAGCAGAAATGATAACTCCATTTTCTCGGAGAATTTCTACACCTTCTATCACAGTAAGTGCATTAATAATTTGATGTCTTCCGCTCATTTTAGTGGCGAATTTTTCACCTTTGTAATAAAAATCATTTCCATTAACACTTTCGAAAATCACTTTAATTTCATCTGTATTTGGAATAATTACTTTGCTGTTTTTTTCTTTTCCAATAGAAAAAATTACTTCTTCTACTTCTTTTTCATTAAAGCAAGACAAAACGCAAGGGCGACTTTCTTTGATAATTCCACCTTTTTGCAATGCAATTTCTTTTAAAGTTGAGCCTAAAACAAAAGTATGGTCTAGGGAAATTGACGTTATAACCGACAAAACAGGAGCTTTTACAATGTTCGTTGAGTCCAAAAGTCCACCGATACCTGTTTCGGAAATTACAAAATCACATTTTTCCTTTGCAAAATAAGAAAAAGCAATTGCTGTGGAAATTTCAAATTGTGAAAAATCTTCTTTGTCGGGGAGTTTCTCCCATTCAGATTTTACAGCAAGAGTAATTTCACAAAGGATTTCCTTTTCAATCATTTTGCCATTAATTTTAATTCTATCACGATATTCCACAATAAAAGGCGAAGTATAAAGCCCCGTTTTATACCCTTGTAAAATTAAAATTTCATTGAACATTTGACAAACAGAGCCTTTCCCATTTGTCCCAGCAACATGAATATATTTCAGCTTTTTATGCGGGTTATCGAGTTTTTCCATTAAGGATAAAATCCTCGTAAGGTCGATAATTCTCTTTCCACCTTTAGAAAAACTGTTTATAAAATCCATTGTTTGATTAAAATTCAAAGCGAACTCCCCTTTTATATTGGAAAGAGGCTGTGAAATTCACAACCTCTTTACCTTTTATTTTTTCATTGAGTTAATACTCTCTAAAATTTTGTCCATTTTTCCTTGAGCTTTAGCTAATTTTTCTTTTTCAGCAAGAATTAATTTTTCAGGAGCTTTTGCAACAAAGCCCTCGTTATTAAGTTTTCCCGATAAGAAATCAATATCTTTTTGAACAGTAGCTTTCTCTTTTTCAAGTCTAGCTAGTTCTTTTTCCTTATCAATTAAATCGTCAAGAGGAATGAAAATTCTAGCAGAATCGGTTACAACTGTCGCAGCGTCAGTAAGTTCAACTTTATCAGAAATTATAACTTCCGAAGCAGACGCAAGTCTTTCAAAGAACATTTTTCCACCCTCGAAAATTTCTTTGTCAGTAGTTTCAATGTGAAGTGCCGCTTTAACAGACGGAACAACATTCATTTGCGCTCTACAGTTTCTAATTCCTTTAATAGCTGAAATTATTTTCTCAAAAGAAGTTTCTTCAGCAGTAAACGCTAATTTTTCATCAAAAACAGGCATTGTTTCAAGCATTAAAGGCGATTTTTCATTAGTTAAAACTTGCCAAATTTCTTCTGTAACAAAAGGCATAAATGGGTGTAGAAGTTTTAACATTCCTTGCATAATGAACACAAGTACAGTTTGAGCAGTTTTAGCGTCCTCACCGCCCGCTGTAATACGAGGTTTTGTAAGTTCAATATACCAGTCACAATATACGTCCCAAATAAAGTCATATAATTTTTGTACAGCAACTCCAAGTTCAAAGCTGTCGATATTTTCGTTAACTTCTTTAGCTAAAGTATTGAATTTTGAGATAACCCATTTATCCTCAGTGTTAAGGTTTTCAGGTAGTTTTTCAAATTCAAATCCTTCAGGTAAATTCATCATAATAAATCTTGAAGCATTCCAAAGTTTATTAGCGAAATTTCTTGAAGACTTAACTTTTTCCTCCATAAAACGCATATCGTTTCCAGGAGAATTTCCTGTTGCAAGCATAAATCTTAAAGCATCTGCACCATATTCATCAATAATTTCAAGTGGATCAATTCCATTGCCTAAAGATTTAGACATTTTTCTTCCTTGTGAATCTCTTACTAAACCATGGATTAAAACTGTATCAAAAGGAATTTTCCCCATATGTTCAATTCCAGAAAACATCATTCTTACAACCCAGAAGAAAATTATATCATATCCAGTAACTAAAGTTGATGTTGGATAAAAATAATCTAAATCTTCAGTTTTGTTTGGGAAACCAAGAGTTGAGAATGGCCATAAAGCAGAAGAAAACCAAGTGTCCAAAGTATCGTTATCACGAGTTACTTTTCCAGCACATTTAGGGCAAGCTTTCACTTCATCTTTTGAAACAATCATCTCACCACAATCGCAGTAATAAGCAGGAATTTGATGTCCCCACCAAACTTGACGAGAAATACACCAGTCACGGATATTTTCCAACCAGTGATAATAAATTTTGTTAAATCTCTCAGGAATAAATTTAGTTTCACCAGTTTGAACTGCTTCAATAGCTGGTTTTGCCAAAGGTTCCATTTTTACAAACCATTGCGTTGAAACTTTTGGTTCAACTGTAGTTGTACATCTATAACAAGTACCAACGTTGTGGGCATGGTCTTCAACTTTGATTAAAAATCCGCCTTCCTCAAGGTCTTTTACAACAGCTTTTCTTGCGTCATATCTATCCATACCTGCATATTTTTCGTAATCAGAAGTAATTTTCGCTTCATCAGTCATTACGCAAATAATTGGTAAATTATGTCTTAAACCAACTTCAAAGTCGTTAGGGTCGTGGGCTGGAGTAATTTTTACTACACCAGTACCAAAATCGGACTCAACATAATCATCAGCAACAACAGGAATTTCTCTACCAACAAGTGGCAAAATCAAAGTTTTTCCAACCAAATCTTTATATCGTTCATCATTTGGATTTACAGCAACAGCAGTATCTCCAAGTAATGTTTCAGGACGTGTAGTAGCAAGTTCCATATAACCGCTTCCATCTTTGAAAGGATAGCGAATATGCCAAAAATGTCCAGCTTTATCTTCGTAATTTACTTCCGCATCAGAAATTGAAGTTTTACAGTGAGGGCACCAATTTATAATTCTTTCCCCACGATAAATCAAGCCTTTGTTGTATAAATTTACAAAAACTTCGTTTACAGCCTTATTACAACCCTCGTCCATAGTAAATCTTTCCCTAGACCAGTCGCAAGAAGAACCTAATTTTTTCAATTGTTCAACAATTCTACCGCCGTATTGTTCTTTCCATTTCCAAGCGCGTTCCAAAAATGCTTCTCTACCGATTTCCTCTTTAGTAATGCCCTCGCCTCTCATTGCTTCAACAATTTTCGCCTCAGTAGCAATAGCAGCGTGGTCAGTTCCAGGAAGCCATAAAGCAGAAAAACCACTCATTCTTTTATATCTAATTAAAATATCTTGCAAAGTGTTATCAAGGGCATGTCCCATATGAAGTTGCCCCGTGATGTTTGGAGGTGGAATTACAATTGTATAAGGTTTTTTCTCCTTATCAACACTAGCTTTAAAGCATTCTTTATCCATCCAATATTTATATATTTTGTCCTCTACTTCGCTAGGACTGTAGAGTTTTGAAAGTTCTTTTTTCACTAAAATTCTCCTTTTTAAAATTATTATAAGTCAAATTAAATTATCTCATAAAAACTCATTTATGTCAAGGGTTTAAACCAATTAATGCTATAAAAAGAATAAAGACGAACAGCAATTAAGCTGTCCGCCCTATAACTTTGATTAACTAATTGTAAATTATGAATTTTCTTCAATAAATTTAACAACGTCGCCAATAGTTTTAACATTTTCAACTTGGTCATCAGGGATTTCAATATCGAATTCCTCTTCAAATGACATAATTAAATCGATAACATCAAGTGAGTCAGCACCTAAATCATCTATAATGGATGATTCCATTTTCACTGAATCAGCATCAACGTCTAGTTGGTCAACAACAATATCTTTAATCTTATCAAATACCATTATAATACCCTCCATTCATGTAAATTTTGTTTTATATTATTACGAAGTTTACCTTCGTTATAATCATATTTATTGGTTAAAGACAACTTTTATTCAAGAAACTCACCAATTTTTCTAAACTTAGTATACCTTGCATTTAGCAAAACGTCAATAGGTATTTCAACTTTTTTTGCTAAAATATCAACTAAGTAATCGTGAATGTTCTCGGAAATCTCCTCAACATCACAATGTGCGCCCCCTACAGGCTCGGAAATCACCTTTTCAGCAATGCTTAAAGCATACATATCATCAGAAGTAATTTTCATCATATCGCAAGCTTCACGCTCACGAGATGCGTCTTTCCATAGGATACTTGCAAAACCACGAGGTGATATTACTGAATATAATGAATTTTCAAGCATAGCAAGTTCATCACAAACACCAAGAGCTAATGCTCCACCACTTCCACCTTCACCAAGAACAATGGAAATAATAGGAGTTTTTAGCATCATAAATTCAGCAATATTTTTAGCGATAGCCTCACCCTGACCTCTTTTTTCAGCGTCAACACCACAATATGCACCAGGAGTGTCAATTAGACAAATAATCGGTCTTTTAAACTTTTCAGCTTGTTTAGCAAGCCTTAAAGCCTTTCTATAGCCTTCAGGGTGTGGCATTGCAAAATTACAATGCTTATTTTCATCTAAATTTCTACCTTTTACTTGAGCGATAATAGTTACAGGCATTCCGTCTAAAAGGGCAATTCCGCCCATAATAGCGCCATCGTCCCCAACTAATCTGTCGCCGTGCATTTCATAAAAATCGGTAAAAATCTTAGGTATATAATCATTTACAGTAGGTCTATTCTTATGTCTTATTATATCAAGACGGTCACATGGAGATAGTTTACTCATTTTTGAAAAATTCAACCCTTTCTAATTTAATTTTAAACAACACTACGGCGGACATTGTGCAATTTAAGTATATTTGAAAGAGTTCTTCTCATTCTCTTTCTTTCTACAATCATATCAACAAAGCCATTTTTTTGCATAAACTCAGCAGATTGGAAGTCATCGGGAAGCTTTTGTTTGATAGTTCCCTCAATAACTCTACGCCCTGCAAAACCAATTAACACCTTAGGTTCAGCGATAATAATATCACCAAGAGATGCAAAAGAAGCGGTAACACCACCAGTAGTAGGGTCGGTCATAATGCTTACATATAAAAGTCCAGCCTCGCCATGTTTTGCAACAGCGCCCGAAGTTTTAGCCATTTGCATAAGAGAAACAGTTCCCTCTTGCATTCTAGCACCACCCGAAGCTGTAAAAGCAAGGACAGGCAAACCTCTTTTTGTAGCATATTCAATAGCACGAGTGATTTTTTCTCCAACAACACTCCCCATTGAAGCCATCATATAGTGAGAATCCATAGCAATGATAACTGCATTATACCCACGAATTAGACATTCCCCAGTAACAACCGCATCTTTTAGCCCCGTTTTTGCACGAAGCTTTTGTTGCTTTTCGTCATATTCAGGGAAATCAATAGGGTTTTTACTAATCATAGTTCTGTCAAATTCAATGAAAGTATCTTTGTCAGCAGTCATTAAAATTCTCTCTTTAGCAGTCAATCTGGAATGATAATTACACTCAGGACAAACTTTTCTATTATTTTCAAAATCCTCCATAAAAGCTACATGAGAGCAACGTGGACATTTAAACATTAAATCAGAGGGCACGCTTGATTTTTTACCATCAGCATTTTTAACTTCCCCTCCGTTAAATCTGGTTTTTACAACAGAAAACAAATCCTCTAGCATAAATTATGTACATTCCTTTCTTTTTCTTAATAAAAAACTTAGATAACTTTAGTACGAGATAGGAAACCAATGTCATAGTCCCCATCTTCAAAAGCCTTTTCTTTAATTAAATTTATTTGAAAGTCAATGTTTGTACTTACACCATCAACAATAAATTCAGATAAAGCCCATTTCATTTTTCTTATTGCCTCATCACGATTTTTCCCATAAACAATAAGTTTTGCAATCATAGAATCATAGTATGGAGGGATTGTATACCCTTGATAAGCCGCACTATCAATTCTAATACCTAAACCACCTGGAACATGTAAAGCTTCAATTTTCCCCGGAGATGGTCTAAAGTTTTCGTAAGGGTTTTCTGCATTTATTCTACACTCAATAGCGTGTCCTGTCAAGTGTATATTTTCTTGAGTGAAAGAAAGTTTGTGATTTGCCGCTACTAAAATTTGCTGTTTAACTAGGTCAATCCCAGTTACAGCCTCAGTTACAGGGTGTTCAACTTGAATTCTTGTATTCATTTCCATAAAATAAAATTCGCCTTTATTGTCCACTAAAAATTCAATTGTACCTGCATTATAATAATTTGTAGCTTTAGCCGCATTTACTGCCGCCTCACCCATTTTCGCCCTTAAAGTTTCCGTCATAATCGGACTAGGAGTCTCCTCAAGAACTTTTTGATTACGTCTTTGCATAGAACAGTCACGTTCACCTAAATGAACAGCATTTCCATATTTATCCGCAAGAATTTGTATTTCAATATGTTTTGGATTGACAAGAAATTTTTCAATGTAAATATCACCGTTTCCAAAACAAGTAAGAGCCTCTTGACTTGCCGTTGTAAAAGCATTTTCAAATTCTTCTTTAGAATTAACAAGCCTAATACCTCTACCGCCACCGCCAGCTGAAGCTTTTACCATAACAGGATAACCCATTTTTTCGCAAAGTTCAAAACCTTCCGCAACGGATTTAACTACACCCTCAGAGCCAGGAATAACAGGTACTCCAGCATCTTGCATAGTTTTCTTAGCCATAGCCTTGTCACCAAGCATATCAATTGAGTCGGGAGATGGACCAATAAATGTAATTCCGCACTTTTCACACATTCTCGCAAAAGTTGCGTTTTCCGATAAAAATCCAAATCCAGGGTGAATTGCATCAGCGCCAGTAACTTCGCAAGCTGAAATAATAGCTTTCATATTCAAGTAGCTATCCTTACTGCTCGCAGGGCCAATACAAATAGCTTCATCAGCAATTTGTGCGTGTAAAGCACTTCTATCAGCAGTAGAGAACACAGCAACAGTGCTTATTCCAAGCTCTCTACAAGCTCTAATAATTCTAACAGCGATTTCCCCTCTGTTAGCAATTAATACTTTTTTAAATTCCTTTATTTCATTTTTATTCTCAATGGGAGTATTGCTCATAATAAATAATCTTTCCTTTCTCCCTAAATTTTATGTAATTTTATAGAGTAGCCTTATTTTATAGCAAAAGATATTTCCGCAGTAGCAGCTTTTTGTCCATCAACAGTAGCAACTGCTTTTCCCACTCCAACAGGGCCTTTGATTTTGATAATTTCAACTTCAAGAGTTAAAGTGTCACCAGGAACTACTTGACGACGGAATTTTGCATCTTTTACACCGCCGAAAAATCCAATTTTCCCTTTGTTTTCAGGCATTGAAAGCATTGCAACCGCACCCGCTTGAGCAAGCATTTCAAGGATTAAAACTCCAGGTAAAACTGGGTATTCTGGAAAATGTCCCTTAACCCAAAATTCTTCTTTTGTGATATGTTTAGTAGCAACAACTTTTTTACCTACTTCCATTTCAAGGATTTCGTCGATAAGTAAAAAAGGGTCACGGTGAGGAATAACCTCCATAATTTGTTCTTTATTTAAAAGTGGCATAATTTTACGTCCTTTCTTATGAAATAATCATTACTGGTTGGTCGTATTCAACTGCTTCGCCGTCTTTAACATTGATAATATCAACAGTTCCGCTAAATTCACTCTTAACTTCATTCATAACTTTCATTGATTCAATGATAAATAGAATGTCGCCTTCTTTTACTTTTTGTCCAACAGTTACAAAAGGCTTGTCGTTTGGTGATGGAGCGGAGTAAAAAGTCCCGATAATAGGAGCTTTTACAATATTCCCACTTGGAACAGAAGGAACACTTTCCACAGCACTAACTACAGGAGCTACAGCTTGTGGAGCTTGCATAACAGGAGCTTGAACCATAGTTTGAACTCCACTATTATTTGAAAGTTCAACACTCATTTCTCCTACTTTTACTTTAACAGAAGAAACTTCTTTTTCTTTCATTTTATCCATTAATGTGTCAATAAAATCTAACACTTCATTAAAATTCTTTGTCATAAAATTTCATTCCTTTCGGTTTATTTTTAAAGCTTTATTTATATTTTTTAAAGCAGATAGTTGCATTATGTCCGCCAAATCCTAAAGAATTTGAAAGTGCAACATTAATCTCTTTTTCAACATTTTTTTCAACACAGTAGTTTAAATCGCAATTTTCGTCAGCAACTTTATAACCTAAAGTCTTATGAACAACACCATTTTTCAGTGAAAGTGCAGTTACAATTGCTTCAATTCCGCCAGCAGCACCAAGTAAATGCCCTGTCATTGATTTAGTTGAGTTGATTAAAACGTTGTTTGCGTGGTCGCCAAGGGCAATTTTAATAGCATTTGTTTCATATTTGTCATTAAGTTCAGTTGAAGTACCGTGAGCATTAATATAATCAACGTCAGTAGCTTTCAATCCAGCTTCTTCAAAAGAAATTTGCATAGCCTTAGCAGCCGCTTCTCCTTCAGGAGATGGTGAAGTCATATGGTACGCATCACAAGTAGCACCATAACCAACTACCTCAGCGATAATGTTTGCACCACGAGCTTTTGCGTGTTCTAATTCTTCTAAAACTAGAATTCCAGCACCCTCACCCATAACAAAACCTTGACGCTCTGCATCAAAAGGCATTGATGCTCTGTCAACATCTTGGCTTCTTGAAAGTGCTTTCATATTATTAAATCCAGCAATTGTAAATCTTGTTACACAGCTTTCAGTTCCACCGCAAACACAAGCTTCAAGATAACCATCTTTGATTTTTCTAAAAGCTTCACCAATTGCATGAGTTGCCGATGCACAAGCAGTTACAGCAGCGTAATTATCCCCTTTAAATCCTGTTGCAATAGAAACTTGACCTGCCGCCATATTTGCAATCATAGTTGGAACATAGAAAACTGAAATTCGATTAGGGCCTTTTGTATCAAACTTTGTATGCTCATTTAATGTAGCTTCAATTCCGCCAATACCACAGCCTAAAATAACTCCAACTTTATAAGGGTCTAAGTCTTTTAAGTCAGTACCAGCATTTTCAAGAGCTTCCGCTGTGCAAGATACAGCGAATTGAGTAAATCTTTCCATTCTCTTAGCTTCTTTTTTGTCAATTCTTTCAGTAGGTTCATAGCCTTTTACTACCCCTGCAACCTTAACTTCAATATCAGAAACATCAAAATTTTCAATTAATGAAAATCCGTGTTTATTTTTAATGATACTATCCCAAAACTCAGAAACATTGTTACCTAAAGGGTTAACCGTTCCCATTCCTGTAATTACTACTCTTTTCATTTTAAGAATATCCTTTCTATTTCTTTCACAAAACGGGCATCGCAGTGGGTTTCCCCAAATTGTGACCTCTAACGGACAG
>CAYJLB010000017.1:0-12235 GCA_964370845.1 uncultured Oscillospiraceae bacterium | reverse complement strand
AGCAGAGCCCTGTCCCTACATTTTAATAACCTCGCAGACACAAACTTGTCTACTATGCTCATTCTAGTGCGGGCATAACTGCGGGTTTCCCCAAATTTGCGACCTCTAACGGACAGAGCAGAGCCCTGTCCCTACATTTTAATAACCTCGCAGACACAAACTTGTCTACTACGCTCATTCTAGTGCGGGCATGCCAGCGGTGGCACACCGCCTACATTGTTAGTCCGCCACTAATTTCAATTGTTTGTCCTGTAATATAATCAGCTTTATCTGAAGCTAAGAAAGCAACTAGATTAGCGATTTCTTCTACTCTACCAAATCTTTTTAGAGCAATAGCTGATAAAATTCTTTCTCTTTGTTCTTCTGTCATAGCGTCAGTCATTGGAGTTTTAATCATTCCAGGAGCAATTGCATTTACAGTAATATTTCTGCTTCCAAGTTCTTTAGCAGAAGTTTTTGTCATTGAAATAATAGCACCTTTTGAAGCACTATAATTAAATTGACCAGCATTTCCGTGAAGTCCAGCAACAGAAGCAATATTAATAACTTTACCGCCCTTTTGCTTAATCATAACACCTGAAACAAATTTCATCATATTAAATACGCTCTTTTGATTTACAGCGATAACGTCATCATATTGGCTTTCTGACATTCTTGCAAGTAAACCGTCTTTTGTGATACCAGCGTTGTTTACAAGCACGTCAATTGTACCAAAATCAGCCTTAACAGCTTTTACCATTTCTTCACATTTTGCGTAGTCAGAAACGTCGCAAGAGTAAACTTTTGCATCTACACCAAGTTCTTTACATTGCTGTGCAACTTTTTCACCGTCAGCAATTGTATTTTCAAAAATGTGAGTGTTTATAGCAATATTAAATCCTTCTTTAGCTAAAGTTAGAGCAAGTTGTGCACCTATTCCGCTTGATGCACCTGTAATTAAAGCAGTTTTATTCATAATAATAAATCCTTTCAAATATGTATCTTATCTATTTAATAATTGGTCAGCTTTGTCGAACATTTCTTTTACAATTACGCTACAAGGCTTGATTTCTTTAACCATACCAGCGATTGAACCACAAAGGTAAGAACCTTTGTCGTCACCTTCTTGTACAGCTTTTCTTAATGCGCCAACAGTAATTTCTTCAAATTCTTCTGGAGTTCCGCCGTTTTTCTCGAATGTAAGCAAGCTCTTAGCGAATTTAGTTTTAACACCTCTACAAGGGTGACCTGTAAATCTACCAGTTACAATTGTATCAGTATCTTTTGCGTCAACAACTAAACTTTTGTATCTATCGTGAATTTGACATTCTTCTGAAGCTAGGAAAACTGTACCAACTTGTACACCCTCAGCACCAAGCATTATTGAAGCAGCAACTCCACGTCCATCAGCAATACCGCCCGCTGCGATAACAGGGATTGACAAAGCATCAACAACTTGTGGAACTAAACACATAGTAGTGTTTTCACCAATATGTCCGCCACTTTCAGTCCCTTCAGCAATAACAGCATCAGCACCCGCTCTTTCCATTCTTTTTGCAAGAGCAACAGATGGAACAACAGGGATAACTTTAATGCCAGCTTCTTTCCACTTGTCCATATATTTACCAGGATTTCCAGCACCAGTAGTTACAACAGGAACTCCTTCTTCAATTATCAAGTCGGAAAGTTCTTCCGCATTTGGGCTCATAAGCATTACATTAACACCAAATGGTTTGTCTGTAAGAGATTTACAACGTCTAATTTGATCTCTTAAATAGTCGATTGGAGCCGCTCCACCAGCGATAATTCCAAGTCCACCAGCATTAGAAACAGCCGCCGCTAAAGTACTTTCAGCAATCCAAGCCATTCCTCCTTGTAAAATTGGTAGTTCAATGCCTAGTAATTCAGTAATTTTTGTTTGCATAACTTTTTCTCCTTTAAATATTTATATTTTCACGATTAAAATTCAATTAAAATACAACCATAAGTTAGCCCCGAGCCGAAGCCTACAAGACAAACTTTGTCACCTTTTTTAATTTTTCCTTCTTCTACGGCTTCACAAAGGGCAAGTGGGATGCTCGCCCCCGAAGTGTTACCGTATTTTTGTATGTTAAGGAAGAATTTTTCCATAGGAACACCAAGTTTATCTGCCGCAGTTTCAATAATTCTTTGGTTCGCTTGGTGCGGGATATAAAAGTCAATGTCCTCAACTTTTAAGTCTGTCTTTTCAAGTAATGCGTTTACAGCATCAGGAATTGCCTTAATTGCAAATTTATAAACTTCTCTACCGTCCATAAATAAATAATGTTCTTTAGAGTTTGGCAATCCATCATCATATTTATCTACAGAATCAACAAATGGGTTTGAAGGAACTCGCCCTCTTGAAACCATATGTTTTGCGCCATTTCCGTCAGCGTTTAAATATGAATAATAAGGTTTGCTGTCATCAATTTTAACAACAGCTGCACCTGCACCGTCGCCGAATAAAATACAGCTTCCACGGTCTGTGTAGTCAATAATTTTAGTTAAATTTTCCGCGCCGATTACCAAAGCGCATTTATAATTTCCAGTTGCTAAAAAATTTCTTGCAACTTCAAGGGAATAAATAAACCCTGTACAAGCCGCATTAATATCGAACGCCATTGCGTTTCCAATACCAAGTTCTCTTTGAACTAAACAAGCAGTTGAAGGCGTGTTGAAATCCCCTGTAATAGTCGCATTGATAATCAAATCAATCTCATTCGGGTCAATTCCCGCTCTTTCAATTGCGTTTTTTCCAGCTTCATAAGCCATAAACCAAGTTGGTTCACCCGAAGAAAATCTTCTTTCTTTCATTCCTGTTCTTGTATAAATCCATTCGTCCGAAGTGTCAACAATTTTTGCTAAGTCCGCATTAGTTCCGATTTTTGTAGGCAAATATTTTCCTACTCCTAAAATTTTTATTCCGCTCATTTTATAGACGTTCCTTTCCCTTCGGTTAAAATTTCATATTTCACCGATTTCATGTTTGTTTGGTTTTTGTTTTGTTTTAAAAAAGTTTTTGAAAGAAACAATTTTATTTTATAGTGTTGTTTTTATTTAAAATATGTGTTATATTTATTATAAAGGTAATTTGGTTACAATACAATTAAAAAACTATCTCAAATATTACAATTTGGTTACAAATGATAACAAACGCTGTAACTATTTAATTTTACTCCTTTTTTTACTTAATGTCAAGGAGAAAAATGGCAATGTTAAAAATTTTACAATAAAAGCGGTATAAAAACCGAGAAAGAAGGCTATTGATGTCAAAAAATGTATTTTTATTCACAGGGCAAGGTTCACAAAACAAAGGTATGGGGAAAGAATTTTATGACAAATATGAAAGTGCTAAAAATGTTTTTGAAGTTGGTTCAAAAATTTTAGGATTTGACCTTGCTGAAATTTGTTTTAATGGGGAAGAAAGTGAACTTTCTAAAACTATCTACTCTCAACCCGCTATTTTTGCTGTTTCTTGTTGTGGATATTATGCCGCTGTTGAAGAAAAAATAGAATTTTCTGCTGTAGTTGGACATTCCTTAGGGGAGTATGCTGCGATGGTTGCAAGCGGAATTTTATCCCTTGAAGATGGCTTTAAAGCTATAAAAGTAAGAAGTGAGGCTATGCAAAAAGCTTCCGAAAACGCAAAAGGTGCAATGTGTGCTATTATGAAAATTTCTCCTGAAGAAGTGGAAAAAGTTTGTGAGGAAGTCGATGGTTACGTAATTCCTGTTAACTATAATTCAAACGCACAAACTGTAATCGCTGGTGAGGAAGAAGCTGTTGATAAAGCAATTGCAATTTTCTCCGAGAAAAAAGCAAGAGCAATTAAACTTAACGTTTCTTCAGCTTTCCATTCAAAATTAATGAGTGGTGCAGCAGAAGAATTTAGTGCAAATCTACCTGAAATAACTTTCAATTCTCCTAAAGTGGAGTTTTATACAAACCTAACGGGTGAACTACTTGGCGAAAATGTTGATATGAAAAAATATTTAGCAAGCCATATTGTTTCCCCAGTAAAATTTACAACCGAACTAAATAATTTATTTGAAAACGGTTATGACACTTATATTGAAATTGGTGCAGGAAAAGTGCTTTCTGGACTTGTAAAAAACACTCTAAAAGGAGTAAATATTTTCAACATTGACACTCCTGAATCACTGGAAAAAACTTTAGAAGCTTTGGCATAAATTGAGGTAAAAATGAAAAAATACTGTCTTATTGGGGAAAAGCTTTCCCATTCAATGTCCCCTTTTATACACAAAAAATTACTAGAATTTTCAGGAATTTACGGAGAATACAGCCTTTTAGAAATTCCTAAAGAAGATTTTATTAAAACTGCGAAAACCCTTAAATCTTCTTACAACGGTTTTAACATTACAATACCATATAAAGTGGACATTTTGCCTTTTATTGATGCCTTTGACAAATCTGCTGCTATATATAATTCTGTTAATTGTATTACAATTGAACACGGAGTTGCCCTTGGATATAATACCGACGTAAACGGATTTTTAAATTCACTTAAAGCTAAAAATATCCCATTAACTGGTAAAGTTTTACTTTTAGGGGCTGGCGGTACTGGACGAATGATGGCAACAGAAACTATTTTAGCTGGCGGAGAATTAACAATTGCAATTCGTGAAAGTTCTACTGAAAAAGCAACTAAGTTAAAAAAAGAACTGCTTGAAAAAAATCCAAACGCTATTATAAATATTGTAGACATTGATATTGTTGAAGGTGGATTTGACACAGTTTTAAACTCTACACCTGTTGGAATGTACCCAAAAGCTGAGTTTTGCCCTTTGAAAGATGACGTGATAAAAAACTGTGATAATTTCTTTGATGCAATTTACAATCCTGTTGAAACTGTACTTATAAAAAAGGCTTTGTCTTATGGAAAAAATGCTGTTGGCGGTATGTCAATGCTTGTTAATCAAGCTGTTGTCGCTCACGAAATTTGGAATAATTCAATGTTTATGGAGGAAGAAATTCAAGCTGTCATAAAAGAAGCACAAGAAATTGTAACGGAAAAATATAAATAAAAATATAGATAATATAAGAAAACTTCTTGAATATCAATGTAAAATCCTGTCAAAGATACTTTTGAAATCGTTTGAAAATAAAAATCGAACGAAATTCATAAAGTCAAAGGAGAGGAATTTATTGAAAAAATCAAGATTTAGTGACAGTACTGTTGGAAGAATTTTTAGTGGAAAAGGTTTTTATGTAGCCTTATGTGTTGCGTTATTAGCTATTGGCGGTTCTGGGTTTTTAGCTTATAATCAAGCGGTAAACGAGCTTAACAATATCCCGAACATAGCTTATACAAATGAAACCACACAGGCGAACGAAGTAATTCACCCTCAAACGGATATTCCAAAAGAAACAACTACTGCCCAAACAACCGAAGCGAAACCTACCGAAACTGAACAAGTCACCGACACAGCCATTATAATGGTTATGCCAGTCACAGGGGAAATTTTAACGCCATTTAGTTACGGTGAACTAGTGAAATCTAACACAACAAACATTTGGCAAACTCATAATGGTGTTGATATTTTAGCGGATTTTGGTTCGGAAGTAAAAGCTATGGCACAAGGAATTGTGACCGAAGTTGGACTTGACCCTTTATGGGGAAATTATGTTGTAATTGAGCACGATAACAACCTTGTTTCAAAGTATACGAATTTAGCTGAAACTGTTCCTGTAACAGTTGGTGAAAGTGTTTCTGCTGGGACAATTGTTGGTTCAATTGGGGATTCTGCTGAAGTTGAGATTGCTGATCCATCACACTTACACTTTGAAGTTACTCAAAACGGGGAATATATTAATCCTATTGATATTATAAGCCCTAATTCAAAATAGAATTTTTATTCTTAATGCAGATGTGACGAAACATTATTTTTTGTTTCGCTACATCTGCTTTCTTTTGTAAAAAAATAGCTTAATAATTGAAAATATTGTTGTTTTATCTGTTAAACTGTGTTACAATAATAATAATTATAATAAATTTTAAATGGGGTAATTATTTTGAGTATAATTTATTTGTGTGGTTTTATGGGTTGCGGTAAAAGTTCTGTGGCTCGATTGGTGGCAAAAATGGCTGAATATAAGAATATTGACCTAGACAAACATATTGAGGATAAATATGGTCTTGCTATTACAGAAATTTTTGCTAAATATGGCGAAGCACGTTTTAGAGAAATGGAAACGGAAGAAATCCGCCTACTTTCGGGTGAAAATCTTATTATTTCCGCAGGTGGAGGAGCTTTTGTTTCTCCTTTAAATGCAGAAATTGCAAAAGAAAAAGGAAAAATCGTGCTAATTGACACTTCTTTTGAGGAATGTTATCGCCGAATAAAAGATGATACAAAAAGGCCAATAGTTTTACAAAAAACAAAAGACGAACTAAATGAACTTTATGACCAAAGAAAAATTCAATATAAAAGCAATTGTAATGTTGCAATAAACGGTGACACTAATCCACATAATATCGCAAAAAACATAATTAGAATTATGAAAGCAAAATAATCTAAAAGAATTTATATATCTAAAATATCAAAAAAGGACTGATGTTTTTATGGCAGTAAGAAAAACTAAAACTACTAAACAAAGTGGAACTAAACCAAAAAGAGCTACTAAAAAACGTCAAGGGGACTTGATTTTCTCCCTTGACATTGGTACTCGAACTGTAGTTGGAATTGTTGGGAAAATGGTAAATGATGTTTTCCAAGTAATTGATTTTGAAAGATTACCTCACCCTAAAAGAGCGATGATTGACGGGCAAATTGAAGATATTGAAGAAGTTGCAAAAGTGGTAAAAAAGGTTAAAGATACCCTTGAAAAAAGGTTAAACGTGTCTTTTTCACACGTTGCAATAGCTGCCGCTGGTAGAGCGTTAAAAACTATGCGTGAGTGCATTGAAATTGATGTTGTAACTACCGACTATATTTCGGAAGAATTAGCGAAATCTTATGAAATTGAAGCCGTTTCTTCCGCTAAGAAAAAAATTGACAAAGAATCTTTAGAGGACGACGTGCAATTCTACTGCGTTGGATTTAGCGTGGTTGAATATAAACTGGATAATTATTCAATTAAATCTATAACTGGACACAAAGGTAAAAAAGTTTCTATAGAAATTATTGCTGCCTTTTTGCCAAGCTTAGTTGTAGAAAGTTTGTATTCTGTTATGGAAAAAAATCATCTTACAGTGTCAAGTTTGACCCTTGAACCTATTGCAGCTATGAATGTAATTATTCCGCCCGAAGTGCGATTGATAAACATTGCCCTTGTGGACATTGGCGCCGGAACTTCTGATATTGCAGTTTCCAAAAACGGAAGCATTATTGCCTATGCAATGGCGACTACCGCTGGTGATGAAATTACTGAGGAAATTATTAAACAATACCTTGTTGACTTTGATACTGCGGAAGAAATGAAGTTGAATTCTTCTCAAGATGATATTACTTTTACTGATATTTTAGGTTTTGAACATACTATTACTTCTAAGGAATTTTACTCAACAATTTTCACTTCTGTGGAAGTTTTGGCTGAAACAATTTCGCAAAATGTAATTGATATAAACAAAGAAGCTCCCGCTGCAATATTTTTAGTCGGCGGTGGAAGTTTGGTTACTGATTTGCCAAAACTTCTAGCAAAAAAATTAAATATACCCGAAACAAGAGTAGCAGTTGGAGGAAGCAATTTCATCAAAACTGTAGCTATTGTAGACAAAACTTTGACAAGTCCCGAATATGTAACGCCTATTGGAATTGGAGTTACTTCTGTTTTGGAAAAAGGATATGATTTTTCAACAGTTTTCTTAAATGACAAAAAATTTAGAGTTTTTGACACCAAGAATTTGACTGTTTTTGACGTACTTTTAATGGGCGGATATAAAGCGAAAGATATTTTAGGTCGCTCAGGAAAAGGCTTGTCCTTTACTTTAAATGGAGAAGTTATTACTTATAAAGGGGCAGTTTCAAGTCCTGCTGAAATCACTTTAAACCAAGAGCCTACAACAATAAATAGTCCTGTAAACCAATGGGATAAGATTGTATTTATTCCAGCGACAAATGGTGCATCTGCGGAAATTTCCCTTTCCGATGTTGCGGGCGATGTTTCAAGAAAAAGCGTAGTTTTCAATGATGCTTCCTACTTTTTCGGCGGAACAGCAACGATAAATGGCGAAAATATCACTGGTGAGTATATTATTCAAAATGGCGATGATATTCAAATTAGTTCAATTTCTACCCTTGAACAATTACTCAATACAATTGAATTCTCCGAAGAAAACGTGATTTTTCTTCAAGGAAAAAATGTTATCCAAAAAAATTACTTGCTACAAGATGGAGATGTTATTTTTACAATTGCAAATCCTGTTGCTGTTACACCTGCTGAACCAGAATTGCCAAAAGAAGAAGTCAACGAGGTTATCGAGGAAATTGAAGAACATGAAGAAGAAATAATTCTTGATGTAGAGGAAATTGTTGCACAAGAAGTTATTGCTGAACCACAAAAACCTCCTGTAACTCCCGAAATGCAAATTTATTTAAACGGAAAAGCTGTAATGTTACCTGCAAGAGAGGATAATGAGCAACACGATTTCTTAGAAGTTTTAACTTTACTTGATTTCGACCGCAATAATTTAAGTGGCTCATTAATTATGACAATAAACGGAAACGAAGCTTTTTACACCAGTAAATTAAAAGAGAATGACAACATAATTATGCGTTTTAACTAACAATTTCGCTACTAAAAGGAGTAGAAAATGACAGAAATTATCTCAATAGAAAATTTAAGTGTAGGCTATGACAAAACAGTCGCAGTAGAGAACATAAATTTTTCTGCATTAAAAGGGCAAATAGTAGGCATTATCGGACTAAATGGTTCGGGTAAAACTGCTTTTTTACGCACTTTGTCTAAAGAATTAACTCCTATTAATGGTACAATTTTTATTGGGGAGGAAAATTCTGCTGACATAACAAAGCTTAGCAAAGGGAAATTATCTAAAGTTGTATATTCTTTGTTCAATGAAAATATTTCTTCCTCCACAAAAATTTCTAGCTACATTTCAAAAGGGAATTCCTCACAACCAGATGAATGTGAGAAAATGTTGGAACTTTTTAATTTAACCCACTTAAAAGACCAAAAATTGTCTAAGCTGAGTAGTGGTGAGTTACAAAGTGCTAATATAATAAAAGCTTTGCTACAAAATCCTGATATTTTAATACTTGATAATCCTACAAATAACCTTGACATAAAAAGCAAGTTAGCTTTGTTTTCTAGTGTAAAAAATATAGCAAAAGAAAAGAACATCATTGTTTTAATTTCTTTAAATGAAATAGATTTAGCTTTAAAATACTGTGAAAATATTATGGTTATAAATGAAAATAAAGTTATTGACTTTGGAATTCCTGAAGAAATAATTTATTCCGATTATATTGACAAGACTTTTGATTTAACTTTGGGAAGTTTCAATGAGTTCACTGCTTCCACCGAATTTAAAGGAAAAGACGGAAACGATTTATTTATTTTCGCTGGCGGAGGAACAGGGTCGGACGTTTTTAGATTTTTTCAAAAGCACGGATTTGCCCTTACTAGTGGAGTTTTATATGAAAATGATATAGATTGTTATGTTGGAAAAACTATTTGCAGTAAAGTCATCACCGAACTTCCATTTGAAGAACTAAAATTTGAAAATGTAATAAAGGCAAGAAAATTAGCAGAGGAAGCAAAAATTATCATTGACACAGGTTGCCCTATTGCAGTAGCAAATAATAAAATGGTGTTTTTGCTTCGTGATTTAGCTCAAAAATCTCGCCCAATTTTTTCTCTAAGAGATGAAACTGAGTGGGAAATTTTGTTCGGAGATAAAAATATTGTCTTTTGTAAAGGCTTAACGGATATGCTTAATAAGGTAAATGAATATTTAGCTGAAAATAAAAAAGATGTGACGGAACAATAAAAAGTTCCGTCACATCTTTTTTAAAATATTAATGGTTGAATTTGTTTGTTTAATAAAGCAAGTTCAAGAGATTTTTCCAAAGTTTCAAACCTTGCTATCATAGAGTAAGGTTTTTGCATATAATCGTCCTGAGAATAAGGCACAAAATAATAATTTCGATAGTTCAT
Organism: uncultured Oscillospiraceae bacterium; assembly: GCA_964370845.1. Taxonomy (GTDB): domain Bacteria; phylum Bacillota; class Clostridia; order Oscillospirales; family Ruminococcaceae; genus CAYJLB01. The sequence continues at coordinate 2,098 of CAYJLB010000017.1, read as the reverse complement.
AAGAGTTCCGATATTTTTACCGCTCGCAGCAAGAGCATCATTTGTAGCAAGGGCAATAAGTACAGGACGAGAGTTTCTAACGTGAGATTTCACCGCCATAGTAACGGGCGTGTCGGTAATTCCCACCGCTAATTTCGATAAAGTGTTGCTCGTGCAAGGTGCAACCACCAATATATCAAAACTTTTCTTTGGTCCTATAGGCTCAACTTCTTCAATAGTGGAAAGAACTTTTTTACCGCAAATTTTTTCTAATTTTAAGGCATTTTCCTCACAATTTCCAAAGCGGGTAGAAATGTTTCTTGCATTAAAAGACATTATCGGTGTTAAATCATAACCCTTTGCAACTAAATTTTCCGCAGTTTCAAAGGCTTTTTCAAAGGTGCAAAAAGAACCGCACACAGCAAAACCAACTTTTATTTTTTCACTCACTTAAACCTCACCCCTTTCGGCTAAAATATTCACAATTGTGTTTGCTATCATTTCCCCAGCGGTAACAGGAGCAACTTTTCCTGGCAATGACAAAGCCCAAATAGCTTTCACACCATAATTTTTCGCTTGTTCAAAATCAAGCCCACCAGGCTTTGAAGCTAGGTCTATCATTAAGCAATCTTTTTTTATCAATTCAAAATGTTCCCGAGTGAAAATTCTAGCGGGGACAGTGTTGAAAATTAAATCAGCATTTTTCACAGCTTTTTCCATTTGGGAGTAAAGCAATCCCTCACAACCGTAAAATTTCGCCCACTCTAACTGGTCATATTTCCTTGCGACAACAACAACTTTTGCACCAAAAGCGGTAAGATATTTCACTAAAACTTTTGAAATTCGCCCAAAACCAGTAATTACAACCTTACTATTATATAAAGTAGTGCTCATTTCTTCAAGAGCGAGCATAATCGCCCCCTCGCCAGTGGGAATTGAATTCATAACAGATAATTCTTCCCGCTCTAAATAATCCACAACTTCGAAGCCTTTGTATGTAAAAATCGAAGCTTCTTTGCCAAATTTTCCACCAAAAATCACTGCATTTAATTTTAATAGAGGAATTAATGAGTAAATTGACAATTTTTCTTCAATTCCAATCAAATTCACATTAACCTCGTCATTTGTCACAGGAATAGGCAAAACCAAAAAATCCGCCTTTTCCTTAAATTCCGAAAGAGAATTAAGGGCAATAATTTCTTTTTTCAACTCTTTTTTATTAAGTCCAAAAGAATAAACTGTCCCGAAATCAATTAATTTATTACAAAGAAAACACTGTCTTAAATCTCCACCAATAACCAAAAATATTTTATCAGCCATAAAAATTCAAATCCTTTCAACCATTACAAACTTCTAATAATTTATTGTATGTGAAAGGTGGGAATTAAGTTCAAAAAATTTTTCATTTTTTTTGAAAAAAAGCTAAAGTTATAAAAAATAGTGCCGATATATATTTCAGAGAGCAGAAAAAGTTGTTAAATTTAACGTGCTTTCTCCGATGTATCTAAAGAGAATGGGCCCTCTTTTTGGAGTAAAAAACATTGGACTAAAAATTTGAAAAAAGTGGAAATGACTTCCACGAACAATTTACAGGAGGTAAATTTTATGGTAGTACAACATAATATTCCGGCTATTAATGCCAACAGACAATTAGGTATCAACAACAACGCGGTTGCTAGTTCACTAGAAAAACTATCTTCAGGTTACAGAATTAACAGAGCGGGCGATGACGCTGCTGGTCTTGCTATCTCAGAAAAAATGAGAGGTCAAATCTCAGGTCTTAACCAAGCTTCAAGAAATGCTCAAGACGGTATTTCTCTAATTCAAACTGCTGAAGGTGCGCTACAAGAAACTCACTCAATTCTACAAAGAATGAGAGAACTTTCTGTTCAATCAGCTAACGGAACTTACCAAGATGAAGTTGACCGTGAAAATATCCAAAAAGAAATCGAAGCTCTTAAATCAGAAGTAGATAGAATTTCTACTGCTACTGAATACAATGGTATGAGCCTACTTGACGGTTCTTTAGATGCTTCAACTGTTAAAACTGCTGAAACTGAACTTTCAGTTAACCTACTAGCTGCTTCAACTGATGTTAAAGCTACTGCTGGTACAACTG
>CAYJLB010000016.1:19835-40621 GCA_964370845.1 uncultured Oscillospiraceae bacterium | reverse complement strand
CGGCTGTTAACCGCAGGGTCGTTGGTTCAAGTCCAACTTGGGGAGCCAAAAAAACGAGAACACAAAAAGTGTTCTCGTTTTTTGTTTACTTATTGATAAAGTTTATCGGTTTAATTTTTTGTTTGTAAATTTAATTTTCTATAAATTTATATTGTTTTATTTTGTATATTATGGTATAGTTATTTTAATAGGTTATTTATATTAAAGGAGTGAATAAAATGAGCGGACATAATATATATACTTTTAAATTTAAAGAAATGTATAAGTTGTATTTGGCAAAAGCGGAAAGAAAAAATAGAACCTTCCAAGAAGTTGACCAAATTATTTGTTGGCTTACAGGATATACAAAAGAAGAACTTTCGAAACTAGATGATAGCATAGATATGTCTAATTTTTTCAGTTCAGCACCAAATTTAAATCCTAATCGAAAATTAATTAAAGGTTCTATTTGTGGCGTTAAAATTGAGGAAATAGAAGATCCAATCATGAAAGAAATCCGTTATTTAGATAAACTTGTCGATGAACTTGCGAAAGGTAAGACTATGGAGAAAATACTTAGAAAATAAGAAATGCTCTTTAGTTAGGATAGTAATTATGAAAAAACAACAATGGAATGCTTCGGCACTGCTTTCTCCAGTTCCCCCTGTTCTTGTGACTTGTGGTACGGTTGAAAAACCTAATGCTTTGACTATAGCTTGGACGGGAACAATTAATACTAAACCAGCTAAAACTTATATTAGCGTGCGTCCTAGCCGATATTCTTATGAGATAATAAAAAATTCGGGTGAGTTTGTGATAAATCTTCCTGTAAAAAGTATTGTTCGGGAGATTGACTATTGTGGCTGCGTTTCGGGGGCAAAAACTGACAAATTGAAAAAATGTAACCTTACAGTTTCAAGAGGATTTAAAGTTTCTGCGCCAATTCTAGATCAGAGTCCAGTAAATATTGAATGCGTTGTGGAGCAAATTATACCGCTTGGAACTCATGATATGTTTTTAGCAAGTGTTGTGGGGATTAATGTTAGCGAAGATTTGCTTGATAAAAATGGTAGGTTGCAACTTGAAAAAGCTGGACTTATAACTTATGCCCACGGACAATATTTTGCTTTAGGTGAAGTCCTTGGTAAATTTGGTTACAGTGTTAAGAAGCCAGAAAACCGCACTAAACCTCGTGTTACTAAAAAATAATATAATTTATACAGTTGTGATGATATGCTTTTTAAGCATTTTTGTCACAACTTTTTTATTTTTGTTAAATTAAATATTGTAAAAACTATTGACAAATGATGTAATATGTGATATAACTGTACTATAAGATGTAGAACACTCAATACAGATGATACGTCGATATTGAATTTTAAGAAAGGAATGGAAAAAAATGTATGAAATAAACCTACAAAGTCCTGTACCCTTATATGAGCAAGTGTATAAAAAGATAATATCGCTCGTTATAAGTGGAAAATTGGAACCGGATGAGAAAATTCCATCGGTACGAGCTTTGGCGAAAGACCTCTGCATAAACCCCAATACTATTTCAAAAGCTTATTTACAGCTTGAAAACGATAAGGTGATTTATTCACTTGCAGGACGTGGAAGTTTCGTTGCTGAAATCAATTTAGACGACTTTAGAAATAAAATCCTTGATCAATTTGATGATATAATAAAAGAAACAATAAATATGGGTATTACAAAAGATGAATTAATAAATTATATAAATAAAAGATGGGAGTGCGTATAAATGATAGAATTTAAGGGTGTAAGTAAGAAATTTGATGACTTTGTTGCTCTTGATAATATTGATTTGGTTGTACCAAAGGGCACAGCTTTTGGACTTCTTGGTTCAAACGGGGCGGGAAAATCCACAATTTTAAGACTTATTTCAGGGATTTATAAAAAAGACAGCGGTGAAACTTTAATCGAGGGTGAAAATATTTTTGATAATGTTAAAATTAAAGAAAAAGTATTTTTTATCAATGATGAAACTGTTCAATTTGGAAAATATACTCTACTTGAGTTGAAAAATTTCTATAAAGCATATTATCCAAAATTTGATGATGAATTATTTTTCAAGTTGCAAGAACGTTTGAATTTGCCTATTAAAAAGAAAATTCTTACTTATTCAAAAGGTATGAAAAGACAAAGTGCTGTTATTTTAGGGCTTGCGTCAAATTGTGAATATTTGCTACTTGATGAAGCTTTTGACGGACTTGACCCTACTATGAGAATTAATGTTAAACAATTTTTAATTGACGCGATGATTGATAGGGAGTTAACTGTCATTATTTCAAGTCATAACTTAACGGAAATAAACGAAATTTGCGACACAGCAGCATTAATTCACAAGGGTGAAATTATTTTCAATCGAGCATTAGACGAACTTCGTGGAGATATTAAGAAATTGCAAGTTTCTTTCGATAAAGATTATACTAAAGAGGACTTTGAGCCACTTAAAGTTCTTCACTTCGAGAAAACTGGAAGCCTTGTATTTATGATTGTCAAAGGTAACGATGAGCTAATAGACCGTGTTATCAACGAAAAATCTCCGAAATTATTTGACAAAATTCCACTTACTTTGGAGGAAGTATTTATTTACGAAATGGAGGGCAAAGGATATGACTTTAGAAATGACAAATAATTCACTAAAAGACAGAATTTTTTCTAATAAAGGCTTAATTAATTTTATTCAAAAAATAAAAGCTGGAAAAAAATTCTTAATATTAAACACAATTTTAAATTTCCTGGGCGGACCATTATTTATGGCAATGATGCTCACTTATGCTATTGATACGAAAACTAATCACCCGTTCGCTCCAAGTATGGGTAGCGAAAATCTTGTTATTTACGGAATAGTTGGTGTAATTGCTTCTGTTATAGCGTTAGGTTCGGGAATGTTCATTGCACTTTCTAACTTTGATTATCTATATAAAAAATCCAATGTAGATATGATTTATGCCCTTCCTTTAACAAGAAAACAACGTTTTATAAGTGACTATTTTTCGGGGCTGTTTTTATATGTTGTTCCATTTTTAGTTGCAAGTATTGTTACTTTAATTTTAACTTTTTCCCTTGAACAGTATTTGCTCGCAAACGCTGAAATCCTTTACTATAGTACAGATGATTTAAACATTTGGAGCTCATTGCTTCACTTAGTTTTTGAAGGATTTTTGATGATAGTTGTATCAATGGTGTTGTTCTACACATTAACAGTTTTTACAACTACTTTTGCTGGAAATATGATAGCAGCGGTACAAGGCGCATTGGCGATAAATGTATTAGTTCCCCTTGCTATATTGCTTTCAGGATTAATGGTGCAACTCAATAACTTCGGTATGGAGTCTGAATATCCTTTCCAATTACTTTTAATTGTAACAAGTCCAATAGGAGGAATTATATACTTTTATGAGTATTTTACAGCTGGAATAAGTGGGGGAAGCTATTATACAACACTAATTCATAATGCTGAAACTTTGTTTACACAATGGACTTTGTTGACAATAGTAGTTATAATTGCTTTATTCTTCGGTGGATACTACTTGAATAAATATAGAAAAACTGAAGACGTGGCAAAACCTTTTCCATATCGAGCATTTTATTATATTTTAATGGCTACATTGACTTATATTATAGTATTAATTTTCTGTATGGCTGTGAGTAATGATGACAGAAGTGCAATCTTTGTTCCAGCGTTTATTATAATTGGAATAATTTGGTTAGTGCAATCAGTTATTATAAACAAAGGCTTTAAAAATATCCTTAAGTCAGCAATTGGCTTTGTTTTAGCAACTACTTTATCTTTCTTTGGTATTTATGTATATGAAACTACAGGCGGTTTTGGCGAAGTTTATAGAGTGCCAAGTGCATCATCAGTGCAAAGTGTTACTTTAAATTATACAGGGTATTACACGCCGTATGAACAATGGTATAATATAGATGAGTCTTTGTATTCCGTTACAATAAATGAAGCGGAAAACATTGAAACAATTGTAAATGCACATAACCAAATAATATACAATTACAAAGCATCAGGTGATAATCAGTCATACCATAATTATGATGAGATTATTGACTATAATTTTGAAATATCATATAAAATGAATAACGGAACAGTTATGAAAAGAGAATACGTTTTAACAGCGGATATAGTTTCGCAACATTTGGTTGATTTAGAACAAAGTGAAGAATTTTTAGATAGTGCTGTTGACTTTTTAAAACGTTTTTATGAATATGACGATATGATTACTGATGGTGAAACTCATACATTAAATATAACTTCTTTAATTGAAAATAATCCAAATAGAATTGATTTAATAGTTACACCGGATATTGCAAAGGAGCTATCCGAGGCTTATAAAAAAGATATTATGGCAATGACAAAGGAAGAATATCTATCTTCTAGTGCAAAAACTATTGGCGAGCTAAATTATGAAGATTATCGTTTTTATTTATATGAAAGTCACGAAAATATGATTGCAGTGCTGAAAAAATATGGTGTGACAGATGAAGATTTCGACTCAATTCGTGTGACAGAAGACTATATGAAAGAAGTTTTATTAGATACCACATTATTTTGGTCAGTTCCTACAACGTCAACTGTTGATAATGGTTATTCATATTATGGTGATTTACAGGAAGATATAAGAGGAATACTTGCAGAAACTGAATTTACTGATGAAATGATTAAGGATTTCGTGACAATGTTTGAATACGGAAAAGAATATTATTTCTTTGATGAAACTGGCTACATGATTGTAATTGAAGCCGATAAAATTGGATATTATAATTTTAGAGTTCCAGTGGAATTAAATGATATTGCAAGTAAATATCAAGTAGAAGGTGTGACTGCATTATAATTTAATTAGCTTAATTCAATAACCCCCCTATATAAAAAGGAAGTGGCGAAACTGTAAAAACAGAGTTCGTCATTTTCTTTTTTACTTTTGTTATAAAGTTAAAAAAATTATTTAAATTTTCGGAGTGAAATATATGTTGAAAATAAACAAAAAAACTAGTTGTTATTTATCAAAAATATAGAAAAATTAGCACCACTCTTGACAATAGTTTAAAGCTATGTTAAAGTTATTTTAACGATAAAGTAAACGCGAATTAATTATAATATTTAATAAAGAAGCGGGGTAAAAATGGTTACTATAAAAGAAATCGCTAAGGTTTGTGGGTTGTCCGCAACTGCGGTTAGTAAGGCTTTGCGTAATGAAAGTGACATTAGTAAAAAAACTATTGAAAAAGTTCACAAAATTGCTAGTGAAATGGGTTATTCGCCTAACATTGCAGCAGTAAGACTAAAAACAAACCGCTCTTATATGTTTGGGATTTTACTAAAAGATGCCACAAATAGCGGTGTTGAACATGAATTTTTTGCAACTATAATAAATCCTTTTATGCAAAAAGCTAAGAATAATGGATATTCTGTTATGTTCGTTACTGACCGAGTTGGGGATAAAAAAGTGTCATATACTGATTTTGCGAAAGCTTATGGTTGTGACGGAATTTTGGTGTTAACTGCTCAATATGATGATGACGGAATACTTGATCTTGTGAAAAGTGATGTGCCTGTGGTTACAGTTGACTATGTTTCTAACGATTGTAGCGGGATTTTGTCCGATAACACAAAGGGAATACAAGAAATGGTTCGATATGCTTATGAAATGGGGCATAGAAAAATTGCTTTTATCCATGGTGAGGACACACAAGTTAGTAAAATTAGAATTGCTTCTTTTTATAAAATTTGTGCGGAACTTGGAATTAAAACTCCTGAAGAATATGTTGTAGAAGGACATTTCCATGATACTGATTCAACGGAAGAACTTACTTATCAGCTACTTGATTTGCCAAATCCGCCTACATTTATTTTTTATCAAGATGACTTTGCGTTCATTGGTGGAAGAAATGCAATCGCACAAAGAGGTTTGAGCATTCCAAATGATATTAGCGTAGCAGGATATGACGGTTTTGTTTTATCACAAGTTATTAAACCAAATCTTATGACGTGGAAGCAAAATACTCCTGAAATCGGTCGAAAAGCTGTAGATTTGCTTATTGAAGCGGTGGAAAGTCCAAAGAGTTATGTGCCGAAAATAATTGAAATTGAAGGAGTTTTATTAAAAGGAAACTCTGTAAAAAATATTAATCCATAAAATATATTTAAAAATAGTTAAAGTCCAAAATTGGATTTTAACTATATAAACTTTAACGATATAGTTAAAATAGAAAGGAAAAATACTATGTATACTTTAGATTATAAAAAATATGCGGATAAAATTCGTGAAATAAGCGGAGAATCTTGCGTTTTGTTAAAAAATGATAATGGAACTTTACCTATTAAAAAAGAGGAAAAAGTTTCGATTTTTGGACGTTCACAAATTGAAACTTACTATTGTGGAACAGGTTCAGGTGGAATGGTAAATATCCCTTATTTAGTGAATTTTGCTGAGGGAATGTCCGCTAAACGTGCTATAAATGAAGAACTTTTGGAACTTCATAAGGCTTTTATTGAAAGTTCTCCTTTTGATAAAGGTAAGGGTTGGGCACAAGAGCCTTTTTCTCAAATTGAATTTGCGTTAACAGAAGAAATTGTTGAAAAAGCAAAAGAAAATTCTGATGTTGCAGTTATGATAATTGGACGTTTAGCTGGTGAAGACAAGGACGTTTTAAAAGAAGAAGGAAGTTATTACCTTTCAAAAATTGAAAAAGAAAATATGAAATTAATCTGCAAACACTTTGCAAAAACTGTAATTTTACTTAATGTTGGCGGCATTATGGATATGTCTTTTGTAGCGGAATTTAACCCTGGTGCAGTTATGTATGCTTGGCACGGTGGTGTTGAGAGTGGTAATGGTTATGCTGATGTTCTTTGTGGCGATGTGAATCCGTCGGGAGCGTTGCCTGATGCTATTGCATATACTTTAGAAGATTATCCGTCTACTGAAAATTTTGGGGATAAGACAAATAATAACTATAAAGAGGATATTTTTGTTGGTTATCGCTACTTTGAAACTTTTGCACAGGAAAAAATGATGTATCCTTTCGGCTATTCACTTTCTTATACAGATTTTTCATTGAAATTAGAAAAAATAAACTATAACGATAAAGAAGTTGAAATCCAAGTAACTATCACAAATATCGGTGAAGTAAAAGGTAAAAAAGCAGTTCAAGTTTATGTAACTGCTCCAATTGAAAGACTTTATAAGGCGAAAAAATCCCTTTGTGCATTTGCAAAATCTAAAGAATTAATGCCAAATGAAAGTCAAATCATTAAATTTGTAATCGATAACAAAGAATTTTCTAGCTTTGATGAAGAACTTTCAGCTTTTGTTTTAGAAAAAGGAAAATATACTTTTGGCGTAGGTTTTAACTCCTCAAAAAATGAAGTTTTTGGCGATGTAGAAATAGAAAATGAAGTAGTTGTAGAAAAAGTTAACTCTGCTATGGGGCTTGTGGAAGAATTCGAAAGAATGGAAAGTTTCATTGAAAATGGCGAGTATAAAATGAAACTTCAAAAAGCTCCTCAAAGAAAATATGACATTAAAGACAGAATTTTAGCTGAAAGAAAAGAAACTTCTCCAAAAACGAATTTTGGCTACACTTTTGAAATGGTTAAAAATGGTGAAATTTCAGTTTCAGATTTTGTAAATGACCTTTCTGACATAGATTTAATCCACTTAACAAGAGGCGAGGGAATGTGCTCACCTAAGGTTACAGCGGGTACTGCGGGAGCGATTGGTGGTGTAACTGAACACCTTAATATTGATAGAAAAGTGCCTATTGCTTGTTGTGCTGACGGTCCTTCTGGTATAAGAATGGACTGCGGAACTATGGCTATGAGTATTCCAAACGGAACTGCTGTTGCTTCAACTTTTAATATTGATTTATATGAGGAATTATTCCACTTTGTTTCAATGGAAATGGTTAAAAATGATGTTGACACACTATTAGGTCCTGGAATGAATATTCATAGAAGTCCTCTTTGCGGAAGAAACTTTGAATATTTCTCCGAAGACCCACTTTTGACAGGGAAAATGGCTGCTACACAAATTAAAACTATGAATAAATACGGTGTAACTGGAACGATAAAGCACTTTGCACTTAACAATCAAGAGTATGAAAGAAAATTAGTTAATGCTACAGTTTCAGAAAGAGCCATTAGAGAAATTTACTTAAAAGGCTTTGAAATTGCGGTAAAAGAGGGTGGAGCGTACTCAGTAATGACTTCTTATAACCCAATTAACCGACTTCATGCGGCTAGTAATTTCGACCTAAACACAACTATCTTGAGAAAAGACTGGGGCTTTAAAGGGCTTGTGATGACTGACTGGTGGGCAACTATGAACAAAGAGTTTGAAGTTGCTACTGTACAAAATTCTGCTGATATGATAATTTCACAAAATGATGTTTATATGGTAACTTCAAGTGCTTTAGAAAACTCTTTAAATGATAATAGTGAAGCTGAACTAGAAAAGGGTCACTTGACTCGTTTTGAATTAATAAGAACTGCTGAAAACATTATTTCTACTTTATTAAGATTTAATTGCAGTAAGGAAAAAATCGAAGTTGATTGCATTAATGTCCCTGAAAATAAAAATGTAACTATTTTGGATATTGGAACTTTTAATGTTATTGATGAAAAAGAAATCGATTGTTCAAACTTTAAAACTTTGCGTGGAACTTCAAATAGATTTAATCTTGCAATGAAAGAAAATGGAAGATATGCTCTTGATTTTGAATTGTATGCAGATGCTGTTGAGCTTGCACAAGTTCCGATGACTGTTAATGTGAATAGTTGTGGTCTTGGAACTAAGACGCTAAAGGGGCAAACTAGCGATAGTTATCACGTTGAATTTGATATGTATGCTAGTATAAATGTTTATGTTGAACTGTTTTTTGGTGAAACAGGAATGGTTATTAAATCATTAAAGGTTAAAAAAATTAGATAAATAAACAAAATTGAAAGGGGTAATTTTAAATGAGCGATACTCAAAACTTTGTAACAATAAAGGGAACTGAATTTTATAAAATAAGTAACAGCGAAAAGTTAGCACCATTTTTTATTCAAGTTCCATCTTCAAGCGATATTTGGATTTTCTTATCTTCAAACGGAGGGCTAACAGCTGGTAGAAGAAATGCTGATGGAAATGTTTTCCCTTACGACACTGACGATAAACTTGGACTTGACTATGAAACAGGTTCAAAAACTTTGATTAGGATTAATGGGAAATTGTGGCAACCATTTGAACAAAATGGAGTGCAAAAATACAATATTGAAAGAAATATTTACAAATCTTGTTACGCGAACAGCGTTATTATGGAGGAAGTAAATCACGATTTAAAACTTACATATTCATATAAATTCGAAAGCAGTGAAAAGTTTGGTATCGTAAAAACTTCAACGTTCAAGAATGACGGAGATGCAACTGCTAAAATTGAAATTTTAGATGGGCTTATGAATATAATGCCTTTTGGTGTAGGTCAAGGTATGCAAGCTACTGGTTCAACCCTTGCTGATGCTTATAAAGCTGCTGAATTAGTTGGCGGAAAATTAGCTGTTTACTCACTTACTACTGAAATTAATGATACTCCATACCCTGTTGAAATGCTTAAAGCTAACATCGCTTACAACACTTTAAACTGTGATAATGTTTACTTAAACCCAGCTGTAGCAAAATCTTTTGCTAACAATGAAGAAATCACAGTTGAAAGAGAAAACTATGGCGGAAAATGCGGATATTTCATCATTCACACTAAAGAAGTTAATGCAAATGACGAGCTTTCATATTCTTTTGTAATTGACAACGGATATGACCACAATCAAATTGCTGAACTTGAAAGTTTTGTTGCTAAAAATGATTTTGCTGAACTTTTTGAGGACATTGCAAAGGGTACAGAGGACATTATTGCAATTGTAGAAAAAGCTGACGGAATTCAATATACAGGGGATAAAGTAGCTTGTGCAACTCATTACTTAAACACACTTTACAACTGTATGCGTGGCGGAATTTTTGCTGATGGATACGATTTTGATTACAATGATTTCATTAAATTTGTTACTATTAGAAACAAAGCTGCTTTGGCTAATGAAGATATGCTTTCAAAAGTTAAAGATTGCAAAAATATTAACGAATTAAAAGAAATAACTAAAAATGACAAAGATTTATATAGATTAGCCCTTGAATATATGCCACTTTCTTTCTCAAGAAGACACGGCGACCCTTCTCGTCCTTGGAATAGATTTAACATTGCTATTAAAGACGAAAATGGCGAAAAAACTATCAATTATGAAGGTAACTGGAGAGATATTTTCCAAAACTGGGAAGCTTTAGCTCTTTCTTACCCTTCATATTTCGAAAATATGGTAGCAAAATTTGTAAATGCGTCAACTTTTGACGGATTTAACCCTTATAGAATTAACACACAAGGAATTGACTGGGAAAAACCAGAACCAGAAAATCCATTTAGCGGTTTAGGTTACTGGGGTGACCACCAAATTATCTACTTATTAAGACTTTTACAAGGTTTAAAAAATCACTTCCCTAACAAATTAAAAGATATGCTTTCTCTTGAAATTTTCAGTTATGCAAATGTTCCTTATGTAATTTCTGACTATGAAAAAATTCTTGAAAATAGCAAAACTACAATTTATTTTGACTTTGAAGAAGATGAGAGAATTGAAAGTATTGTTTCAAAAATCGGCTCTGACGGACGTTTAATCCTTAAAGATGATAAAGTTCTAACTGTATCTTTAGGAGAAAAACTAATCGTTCCTGTTCTATCAAAGGTGTCTAATTTACTAGCTGGTGGCGGTATTTGGATGAATACGCAACGCCCTGAATGGAATGACGCTAACAACGCTATTGTTGGTATCGGTTTGTCAATGGTTACAACTTACCATGTAAGTGCTTACTTAGACTTTTTACTTGAAACTTTCCAAAATGGAGCGGACAGCTATTTAGTTAGTGAAAGTGTTGCAAACTGGCTAAAAGAAAACAAAAATGCACTTTTACAATTTGAAAATAACTACTCTGGAAATGAAAAAGCATTGCTTGATTTAATGGGCAATATTTTCTCAAATTACCGTAAAAATTACTATGCAAATGGTCTTGGAGAAAAAGTTTCAGTTTCAAAAGATGAATTAACAAGCTGGATTTTAGCAGCGAAAAAAGTTGTTGATTACACAATTGACAAAAACAAAGGCGCTGTTTATTCAAGTTACAACTTGTTAAAAGATGACTTTACAGTTGCGCCAATGCGTCCAATGCTTGAAGGTCAATCTGCTGCAATCGGAAGCGGATTCTTGTCATCAAGAGAGGTTTGCGACCTTGTTGAAACAATTAAACCTGATTTATATAGCGAAAAATTAAAATGCCACACTTTATATCCTATTAGAAAAACTAAGAGATTTTTTGATAAAAATAATATTTCAACTTCAATTGAGCCAATTCAAGGCATTGTAACTAAAGATTTAAAAGGAAATTTACACTTTAATTCTGATATTAAAACGGAAGATATTTTACTTGAAAAATGCGAAAAAGCGGGAGTTTCAACTGTAAATACTCTAGCGTTGCAAGCTGAATATGAAGAATTATTCTCACACAAAAAATTCAATGGAAGAAGTGAAGTTATGTACAAATTCGAGGGAATTGGTTGTGTTTACTGGCACCAAAATGCTAAATTTACCCTTGCGATTTTAGAAACTGCACAAAAAGCTAAAGAAAATGGTGAGGATATCACTGAAATTTACAAGGTTTACAACGATTTAATGCAAGGTTTTATCTACAGAAAATCACCTACTGAATGCGGAGCAATCCCAATTGAGCCATATTCACACACTTCTTTCTCAGGAAAAAGTGAGCAACCTGGTATGACTGGGCAAGTTAAAGAATCTGTTATCATGCGTCGCATAGAGCTTGGACTTAAAGTTAAAGAGGGTGTAATTTCTTTTGACAGCGATTTCTTAAGAGGGGAAGAATTTGACGATAATGGAGAAGTTTTCTTCACTTTATGTGGAATTCCTACTTCTTACAAAAAATCCGAGGAAAAGAAAATTGTTGTTACTTTAACAAATGGTGAAACAATCGAAAATAGCAATTACACAATTGATTTCGATTTAAGCAACAAAATTTTCCAAAGAATTTCTGATATCAAGACAATTGATATTTTAGTGTAATAATATACGAACAAAATTTATAAATTTATTGACAAAAGCAAGTAGTTAATGTATAATTCAAAACATACATTAACTACTTGTTTTGTATACTATAATTTCAATATCAAGAAAGGAATGATTTAACAATGAAATTAGACACTAAATGCCTACATGAGGGCTATAAACCACAGAACGGTGAAGCTAGGACTTTACCAATTTACCAAAGCACAACTTACAAATACGATTCGACAGAACACATTCAAAAACTATTCGACCTTTCTGAGGCGGGGCATATGTATTCAAGAATTTCAAATCCTACTGTTGGGTTTGTTGAAGATAAAATAAATGCTCTTGAGGGTGGGGTTGGTGCCCTTTGTACTTCTTCAGGGCAAGCGGCAAGTATGCTTTCTATACTAAATATTTGCAGTGCTGGAGATAATTTTATTGCAATGTCAGCAATTTATGGCGGAACTTACAACCTTTTTAACGTTACTTTAAGAAGACTTGGAATTGAAGTTCGATTTGTTAGTTCAGATGCTAGTGTTGAAGAAATTGAAAAATTAATCGACGATAAAACTAAGGCTGTTTTCGGTGAAACAATCACAAACCCTGGAATAGAAGTTTGTGACATTGAAAAATTTGCTACTGCTGCACATAAAAATGGACTTCCACTTATCATTGATAACACTTTCGCAACTCCTATTTTATGCCGACCTTTTGAATGGGGAGCGGACATTGTTATTCACTCTACAACAAAATATATGGATGGTCACGCAACTGTAGTAGGCGGAGTTATTGTTGATAGCGGTAATTTTGACTGGGCAAAAAGCGGAAGATTTGCGGATTTAACAACTCCCGACCCATCATATCACGGACTTGTTTACACTGAAAGTTTTGGAAAAGCGGCTTATATAATTAAGGCGAGAGTTCAATTAATGAGAGATTTTGGAGTTTATCCATCCGCTCAAAATGCTTGGGTGTTAAACCTTGGTCTTGAAACTTTAGCTCTTAGAATGGAAAGACATTCTAGCAACGCAAAGGCTGTGGCTGAATTTTTAGAGAAAAATGACAAAGTAGAATTTGTAAATTATCCAACACTTGAAAGCAATACATACAATGAAATTGCGAAAAAGTACTTGCCTAATGGTTGTAGCGGAGTTGTTTCTTTCTCCCTTAAAGGTGGTAGAGAGGCTGCAATTCCTTTCCTAGACAGCTTGAAGCTTGCTACTCAATGCGTGCACGTTTCTGACATTCGTTCTTGTGTTTTGAGCCCTGCTAACTCAACTCATCGTCAATTAACTGATGAACAATTGAAAAATGCTGGCATTGCTCCTGGATTGATTAGATTGTCTGTTGGTTGTGAAAATATAGATGATATTTTAGCGGATTTAGCAGAAGCTTTGGCTTAGTAATAGAAGAAGTTGTATTAAAGCATTTTGTTTTAGTTACGCAAACTAAAGGTTTTACTCAATTTTTTCCTCTAAAAAAATTGCGGGTTGGAAGGGCAGAGCCCTCCTCGACCATCGCAATGGACGAAATTCTCGAATGAAAAGTTAGAAGTCAAAATAGTAATATAAGCAAAATAAAAAGCTAAAACGTCGCAAAAAACACGAAATATTCAAAGAATTAATAATATAAAACAATAACAAAAGTACTAGTGGAGAAAATTTTTTGCGACAAAAAAGTAGCTAATGGCGAAAACTGTAAGTTTTCGCCATTAGCGGTCGTCATGATGTATTGAAAAAATTTGGACAATATTAAAGGGCGGTTATTTTCCGCCCTTTAATATTAGTTTTATGAAAAAATATCCTAACATTGCACCTAAAACATTAATTATTATGTCATCTATATCGCTTATTCCTGTGTTAAAAATAAATTGTAATATTTCAATTAGTAAAGATAAAATTACACTTGAAGTAAGAATTTTCTTGATATTAGTAGATTTTTTACTTGAAAAATTTGTTAGAGGAAGTAAAAATCCAAAAGGAATAAACCAAATTATATTGCCAACAAGATGATAAATAAACTGCCATAAACCGTGCTGTAATGTACCTAGGGTGGTGGAAAATGGTATTAAAACCACTGTTGAAATATCATATGTTTTGCTTGTGAAATCAAGGAAATTTCCATAATCTCTTATGACAGTAATTTGTATCAAGGCGAATAAATAGGCTATAAAAAGTGAATTGAAGATAAAAATTTTGCTCTTGAAATTGCCTTTTTTAATGAAGATAAAATAGATTGACCATAAGATGAAACCGACTACAGCGAACACGCTCGCTCGACTTACAAATAATAAAATTTGTGAAAAATTCATATAAAAATCCTTTCTGATTGTAAACTAACCTACCTAGTTTAACACATTTTTAGGATTTTTTCAATAATTTTGGAAGGAATAGTGAAAAATGTTTGAATTGACAGAAGAATTGAAAAATTACAAGGGAACTAACGTGAAACCAGCCGACTTTGATTTGTATTGGCAAAGGGCTTTAAAATTAATTGAAAACCACGATTTAGAGGTTGAACTTGTGCCTGCAAATATTAGATTTGAAAATGCAGAGTGCTTTGATTTGTATTTCAAAGGAGTTGATGGCTCCAAAATTCATGCAAAATACCTTAGACCGACAATTAATAAAAAAGACACTGCTATACTGCAATTTCACGGTTACATGTACCATTCAGGATATTGGAATGAAAAACTAGTATACACCTCACAGGGCTATAGCGTTGCAGCTATGGACACTCGAGGACAGGGTGGGCTTTCCGAGGATTTAGTGCAGTTTAAAGGTTGTACAGTTTACGGTCATCTCATAAAAGGACTTGAGGAGCACCCTGATAATTTGTACTATAAATATGTTTTTTTGGACACAGTTATTTTAAGTCGCATAATTATGAAGCTTGAAAAAATTGAAAATCTATACACAATGGGCTTGTCGCAAGGTGGTGCTTTAGCGCTAGTTTGTGGAGCTTTAGTGCCACAGGTTAAGAAAATCGCTGTGCAAAATCCATTCCTTTCCGATTATAAAAAAGTTTGGCAATTGGGTGTAGGTAGGGAACAATACCGACTTATTGACTTTTTCAGATTATTTGACCCTCTCCACCAGCGTGAGGAGGAAGTTTTTGAGAAATTAGGATACATTGATGTACATAACCATGCCGAAAATATCAAAGGAAGAGTTTTCATGGGGACAGGTGTAATAGATGATATTTGTCCAATTTCCTGTCAAATGGCAATTTACAATAATTTGAAAGTTGAAAAAAGTTTGAAATTATACCCTGATTTTGGGCATGAAGATATGCCATATTTCTGGGACGAAAGTGTAATGTTCTTTAACGAAATTTAAGTAGAAATAAACCCAGTAAAAACTATTCAAATTAATAGTTTTTACTGGGTTGTTTTTATATGTTATCCAAACAAAGTACAGCCTCGCAGATGCAAAAGTAGCGATTTTTGCAAAGTATGGTGCGGGAATAACAGCGGGGTTTCCCCGCCTATTTTTCTTGAATGTTTTTTAATGCCCAAACCCTTGAAAAATCAGTTTCTACCGAAGCGGAACAATATTCACATACTTTAATATTTTTATTGATTGGAGCACCGCAATTAGGACAATTCAACGCTCCAACAGTGTTCATTGTTGTAAAATTTTTCTCATCAGGGAGGTAAACCCACATAGTTTCAACTCGAATTTGAGTCTTTTTACCACTAGGATTATGCCTGTCTTTTTTTATGTATTCAATAGCCATTTGGAAGAAAATTGTATGCACTCCATTGACTTTTTCATAGTTGCTTATTGCGTGCTTATGGACTTTAATTCCCGAAAAAGCTGTTAATAAATAATCATTATCCTTTATCACTTGGGTAATTTTAGAATTTATAGCTTCATTATCTTCAAATTTTGACATATCACCTGTTTCAATTGCACGATAATAAGCAAAAACTTCGTCCTCATTACGGGCCTTCAAATCACGAATTGACAGTCCTTTAAAGTCTTTTTCAATCCGAGGAGTAAGCAAAGATTCCATTCCGTTAATTGACTTAGGAGTATTTTCAAGTTCAAGTTCATTCCTTTTTGCAAAGTCTTTTATCCCGTTTAAGCTCATTAAATCAGGGCTTAAACTTTTCGCCGCACTTCGAACTTTGTTTACAATAACTACAATTATAATAATTAATGTTAAGGGGATAGCAATGAAAAAAATTACTGCTATAATTGCTAAAAAATCCATAAATTCACCATTTTCTTTATATTTTCAATGTGAATATTATAACAAAAATTTTGAAAAAATGCAATAGAAATACCATATTAATTAACATCACACTTAAAAAGTTTACAAAAAAACGTATAAAAATAATATATTTATAAGAAAATTACACAAAATAATTGACTTTTTCGCAATAATAAGGTAAAATTAATACATAAATATACTTTTATAGGAGGTCGTGCTAATGGATTTTTTAACTGGGGAAAATGTTGCTTTGATTTTGTTTTTTTTAGGGCTTGCGGGAATAATTTCTAGCCGAAGAATGCTAAAAACGATTATTTCAATCGGTATAATGGAAATTGCTCCAGTAATTTTTTTCGTGACAATGAATGCTGATGAACAAAGTGTGCCTCCTATCGGTGTGACTGAGGGGAATATTGCTGACCCACTTCCCCAAGCTTTGATGATAACTGCAATTGTAATCGGTGTAGCCGTTACTGCGATTTCTCTTGTAATGTTCATAAACTTGTACCATAAATACGGTACTTCAAACTGGGAAAAAGCAAATAAAATTAGGATGGAGCAAGGTTAATGCAATTAGTTTTATTTATAATTGTACCAATACTTATAGGTGTTATTTCCTATCCTTTTGGAAAATATTTAAAGAGATTTATTATTTTTGCTGTAGAAATTCCCCTTTTATCATTTGGAATTTTCACATTGTTTAACCTTAGTGAAAAAGCGGAAATTCGCGAGATTTTAGGGGCGAAAGATGAAATTTTAGGAATTACATTAGTGGCAGATAGGTCTGTAATTTCCCTAATTTGCCTTACAATTTTTCTGTTTTCAATATCATTTTTCTATTCTATTAAAGAAGAATTTTTCGACAGCCGATTTGTTATGCTATTTTTCATTTTACAAGGTCTTTTGAGCGGAATTTTCCTTACTGATGACATATTTAATATCTATGTTTTGCTTGAAGTTGCAACAGTAGTTGTAGCAATTTTGATAATGTTTAAAAAGGAAAGTAGCTCTATTTATGACGCTGTTATTTATCTGTTTTCACAAGTGATTTCAATGGTTTTTTACCTTTTTGGAATAGGGTATTTGTACAAAATTTTTGGAGTGTTATCCATTTCGGAAATAGAAAAACTAATGCCCCTTGCTGAAAAAGAGCAGTTAGTTCTTCCTTTTGCATTTATTTTAACAGCAATTTGTTTGAAAAGTGCATTTTTCCCTTTGTACAGTTGGCTACCTCGTGCCCACGGAACAAAATCTGCACCTTCAGCAGTGTCAGCGATACTTTCGGGGCTTTATGTTAAAAATGGAATTTACTTGTTTATTATGTTCACAAACCTCTTTTCAGCAGTGGTTGAAGTTTGGGGATTTTTTGCAGTAATCGGCTTAGTTACAGCGACTTTAGGATTTTTATTTGCCATAATTCAAAAAGATATAAAGCTTATTTTGGCATATTCAACTATTTCGCAAATAGGACTTATTACCCTTTCAGTTTGCCTTTCAAAGTTGTATTCTGCTGAAACTTCATATTTTGGGGCGTTATATCACATCATAAACCATGCTTTTTTTAAGTCATTGCTATTTTTGTCGGCTGGGGTAATAATCAAAGCTTATGGAACTCGTGATATAAACGAAATTCGAGGAGTTTTCCGCAAGTTGCCAATTGTTGGAACTGTAGTTTTAATAGGAGTTTTAGGGATTACAGGAGCGCCTTTTTTAAACGGAAGTGTGTCGAAATACTTTATGGCGTATGGTGTTTCGGGGACAATTTGGGAGTATATTTTCATCTTATTAAACGGTGGAACAATTTTAGCTTTTGTGCGATTTTCTCATATTTTATTTGGCAAAAATCAAAGGGTAAGACAGGAGAAATGCAAGTCAATTGCCTTAATATTTTTAAGTTTAGGTTGCGTTTTAGGTGGGATTTTCGGAACGCAAATAATGAATTATATTTTCGCAACTTCTTTTGAAATAAACTTAATTGGTTACATAGAAAAAAGTGTGATTTTCCTATTAACGACGGGGATTGCTGTTGCCATATATCGTAAATTCATAGTTAAAAAAGGAAGGATTTTCGCCTTAAATAACCGCTCAATCAACTTCCTTGAAATGGTACTTTGCATTGTAATTTTCTTTCTTTCTCTTTCAATTACAACAAATTTTATTAAATAAAAAGAGGGTGTGACGAAACTAAAAAACTGTGTTTCGTCACACCCTCTCTTTGTAAAACGTAAAAACTGTATGTCGTTACAGCCCCTCGTTTTGTTAAAATATAACTTAGATTGCTTTTCTTAGAGCGTTTGCTAATTGATCTGGACATGATGTAGCCCTTGGACCACAAGTTGTTCCTTCAAGTTTTGCAATAACGTCCTCAACTTTCATTCCTATCACAAGGGAAGAAATTCCTTTAAGATTACCGTTACAACCTCCTAAAAAGTCAACTTTTCTAACTATTTTGCTATCGTCCACTTCGATTTGAATTTGTTGTGAACATACTCCGCTTGTTTTGTAATTGATTGTCATAATAATGTACAGTCCTTTCTGATATTGTCTTTTATTTTTTAAAATATAATTTATGGTGCTGGCGTAATATCTACACCAATCTCATCAACCCAAATATTTTTTGTTCCGTCAACGCTATTGTAAGCTATGCAAACTTCGCCAGTTCCCGCATTCATATGAAAAGCGAAATTATTCAATGAGGCAATTTCTGATTCAGATTCATCTACTAAAGCAGTCCACTCATTTCCTGAGCCACTTGCTTCATACCCTAAAGTGGATACGATTTTACCCTGTAATTCTTCAAGGTCAAGATTTTGAGAGGTGTATGAACCTACAGTTGGAATAAAAATCGACGTTCGTCCACTTCTCGATGCTTCTCGCACTAGTAGCTTATTTTTATGTCCTGACTCCTGGGCATAGCCTGTACACCAAAGTATTTCAATAATTGCGTCTGCTGGAATATCGCTTGTAGCAATAGCTAATTGAGTAGCTTCAATTAAACCTGTTGCAATTTGCAAGTCATTCACTTCACGGGCATCTTCGGTATAACTGAAATATTGTGGCACTAAAAATGCAGCTAAAATCGCAATTATACCGATAATAATTATTAATTCCACCATCGTGAAGCCTTTATTAAACTTCTTTTTCATATTAAAACTATCCTTTATACTTTTATTGAACATTTTTAACGTTCATTTTTATATTTTACAATAGTTTTAATAATATTCTAAAGTTTATTTTAGCAAAATTATTTGTTATGAATTTGCTTCCATAACAGCCTTGCTTACTGCTTCGGGGATAATTCTATCAAATGCATTTGGTAAAATAAAATCTCTCGCTAATTTATCTTCTGGAACGCAAGAAGCTATAGCTTTTGCAGCTGCAATTTTCATTTTTTCATTAATTTCTTTTGCCCTTACAGCTAATGCTCCTTTAAAAATCCCTGGGAAAGCTACAACGTTGTTAATTTGGTTAGCAAAGTCGCTTCGCCCTGTACCAACAATAAAAGCTCCCGCATCTAATGCGTCTTGTGGCATTATTTCTGGGACAGGATTTGCCATTGCAAAGACGATTGACTTGTCCGCCATAGATTTAATCATTTCAGCATTAACTAAATTTGGTCTTGAAACACCAACAAAAACGTCAGCGCCAATCATTGCATCAGATAAGTTTCCTTTTTTGCAATTTTTGTTTGTTTTAAGGGAAAGTTCTTTATGTGCAACTGATAAATTTTCATCATCTTTGCAAATTATACCATTAACATCGCACATTACAATGTCTTTTACTCCAAAAGCAATGAGCAAGTTTGCAATTGCAGTACCAGCAGCTCCCGCACCATTGATAACAATTTCAAGGTCGGAAATTTCCTTTTTGCTAACTTTACAAGCATTAATCAATGCTGCTGCAACAACGATAGCAGTGCCGTGTTGGTCATCGTGGAATACTGGAATATCCAATTTTTCCTTTAATCTAGCTTCAATTTCAAAGCATCTTGGAGCAGCAATGTCCTCAAGATTAATTCCACCAAAATTGTAAGCTAAAAGTTCTACAGTGCGTACAAATTCATCAGTGTCTTTTGTGTCAATACAAAGTGGAAATGCGTCAACTCCAGCAAATTCTTTAAACAAGGCACATTTTCCCTCCATAACAGGCATACTTGCTAAAGGTCCAATGTCACCAAGTCCTAAAACTGCTGTTCCGTCTGTTACAACAGCAACAATATTTCCACGTCGTGTAAGTTCAAAAGAAAGTTCAGGGTTTTTCTCAATTTCAAGACAAGGTCTTGCAACACCTGGTGTATAGGCGTTTGAAAGTGTTTCTCTATCGTTTATTGCAACTCTTGAAACTATTTCAATTTTACCTTGCCATTCCTTATGTTTTTGCAATGATGATTCCATTATATCCATAATTA
>CAYJLB010000016.1:0-19735 GCA_964370845.1 uncultured Oscillospiraceae bacterium | reverse complement strand
CAAAAAAAGTTTCTTTAAACCAAACTTCATTAACTGAAAAAGATTTTCCATTTAAATAGGATAAAATCCCACTTTCAGTTTTGAAATCAAAGGTTAATTTATATGAATAAAGGCATTGAGTTTTCACATTATGCTCTTTATTAATCTTGTTGTTGCCGTATTTACCGTCACCAAGTAAATAGTTCCCAATATAGGCAAGGTGAGCTCTGATTTGATGAGTTCGCCCTGTAATCAAGTCAACTTCAACTAAAGACAAGCCATTTTTTTCGGACAAAACTTCATATTTTGTCACCATTGTTTTGTTATATGAACTCTTTTTACTTGAAATTGTCACTAGATTATTTTTTTCATCTTTATGGTGAAAAGCGGTTATTGTGTCACTTTTTTTAGGCAATTTTCCTACCGCCACACAAAGGTATAGTTTTTGCAATTCTCTATCCTTTATTTTTTGGTTTAGAATTCTCAAACTTTCTGCATTTTTTGCACAAATAACAATTCCACCAGTATTTCTATCAAGTCGATTGCATAATGACGGAGCAAAACTAAGCTCGTTTTCGGGAATAAATTCACCTTTTTCGTACAGATAATGCTTAATTCGATTAATCAAAGTATCAACAGAATTTTCATTATCCTCGTGAACAACTAAGCCATTTTTTTTGTCAACCAAAAGTATATTTTCATCTTCATAAACCACCTGAATTTTTGCTGGTGCAAGGAGAAATTCTTTTTCGGCGCTAGTTTCAAAAAATTCGTCATTTACATAAAGTGATAAAATATCACCTTTATTTAAACGAGTTGAAATTTCACACTTTTTTCCATTTAGCTTAATCCGTTTAGTTCGCAAATATTTGTAAAGCAAAGTTTTGGGAAGTTTTGGCACTGCTTTCGTCAAAAACTTATCCACCCTTTGAAGTGCGTCATTATCGTTAATTACAAACTCTCTCAAAAGCAAACCTCCTTTTTTAATAAACTATTATTTATAAATTATACAAAATATTTGTCAAAAAAGCAAGTGGTTTTTCGATGAAGTAATTTTTATCTAGATACTTGTAATAAAAAAATGAATGCGACTAAATAATTTTTTCAAATTTCTTAATCGCACCATTTTATTTATTGATTTTATATTTTTACACTTTGAAATTAAAATAATTCACAGTGTTATTGTAACAAATATCTGTCACAATTTCTTTTAAATTAGCCATATCATTTGGATATTCTCCATTTTCCACCCATTCGCCTAAAAGATTACATAAAATCCTTCTAAAATATTCGTGCCTTGTATAAGATAAAAAACTTCGAGAATCTGTCAACATTCCAACAAAAGAAGCTAAATAACCTAAGTTCGCAAGGGAAATCATCTGCTCCCTCATTCCGATTTTGTGGTCATTGAACCACCAAGCACTTCCGTGTTGAATTTTTCCTTTAATTCCTCCACCTTGAAAACAGCCAACTATTGTACCAATTACAGCATTATCATTTGGATTTAATGAATAAATTATTGTTTTTGGCAACAAATCCTCACTTTGCAGTGCGTTTAAATAGTCTGCTAATTCAGCTGCTGGAGCAAAATTATTAATTGCATCATAACCTGTATCTGGACCTAATTTTTCAAACATAAATGTGTTGTTGTTACGTTTACAGCCGTAGTGAAGTTGCATTATCCAGTTTCGTTTTCCGTATTCTTTTCCAAGTTCAACCATAAACGCAGTTTTGAATTTTCTTATTTCACAGTTTGATAATTCCTCTTTAGCAATAGCTTTTTTGAAGATATTTTCAACTTCAATATCAGTATATTTTTCGTAAATTGTATAGTCAATTCCGTGGTCACAAACGTTGCAACCTCTTTTTTCAAAATAATCCATTCTAATTTTTAAAGCAAAAATTAATTCCTCAAAAGTGGAAATTTTGCTATTTGCAACTTGGGAAAGTATAGCTATGTAATCAGAAAACTCAGCTTTTTCAAGATTCATAGCTTTGTCAGGTCGCCAAGCAGGTAGCACTTTTACGTCGAAAGTTGTATCAGAGGCAATTTTCTCATGCCACTCTAAATTGTCAATGGGGTCATCGGTGGTGCAAATTAATTTTACATTGGATTTTTTTATAATTCCACGCACCGACATATCTTTTTGCTGTAATTTTTCATTGCAAAGTTTCCAAACTTCATCAGCATTTTTTGAAGTTAAATAGCCGTCGAAGCCAAAATATCTTTTTAGTTCCAAATGGCTCCAGTGATAAAGCGGGTTTCCGATAGCTTTTTCAATAATTTCCGCCCATTTCTTGAACTTCTCAAAATCGCTTGCGTCACCAGTAATAAATTTTTCTTCAACACCTGCACAACGCATCAATCTCCACTTATAATGGTCGCCCCCAAGCCAAACTTTTGTGATATTTTCAAAAGTTATATCCTCATAGATTTCTTTTGGGTTAATGTGACAGTGATAGTCTATAATTGGCATTTTCTCAGCAAATTGGTGGTAAAGTGTTTTAGCAGTTTCATTTTCTAAAAGGAAATTCTTCCCCATAAATTTTTTCATTGTAATGCCACGGCATCCAGATTTTGGCACAAAAGGTATGAAAATTAATTTTGTGCTCGGACACCTACCTTTCTTAATTTTTCATCAAACTAGATTCTTTTTATTATAATTAATTATTTCAATTATATATTATCTAAAAGCAAAATGCATTGAAAAAATTACTAGAAAAAGTTGCAAATATTGTCACACTTTAATTGTTGTGATTTTTATTTTTATACATTTTGGGCAAGAACAAGGCGTAAATAATTGCTCCTAAAAAGTCGGTTATAAAGTCTTGCATTGTGTCATTTAATCCAGTTGCGGCAAATTTTTGTGTGTCAAGTCCAAGTAAATTATCTGCCGAATATTCAAAAATTTCCCACAAAACTCCACCTATACAAGCTACTCCGATAACGAAAACTATTCTTATAAAAATGTGGACGTACTCTCTTTTTTGGAAACGATTTAAAATAGAATTTCCAACAAAAGCAAGGACTATACCAGAGAACAAGTGCATAAGTAAATCCCACCAGTTTAAAAAGTCGTAAAAATCAAACATTACTCCCATAACGTGGGCAAAAATACAAAAAATACTGAGAGAAGCAATTACTTCATAGTCAAAAATTCTCTTTTTTGTGTTTACAAAATCCACTAAAAAAGAAGCTGCTAAAACACCGATACCACCAGCTAAACCCACATAATTTGATATGGCAATATCATAAATCCCCGCAATTACAATACCTAAACGCAAAATCCATTTGCTATAAAAAGCCCATTTTTTCATATATGACCATTCCTTTCTAACCCATCAATAAATTGATGTTTCTATATTTTATTATAACACAAAAATTTGTTATTAGTAAATAGTATAGAAAGATTTTATAAAATAAAAAAGTGATGAAATATATTTAACATTTCATCACTTTCTATAAGTTTATTTATTAACTTTCTTTTGTTTCTTAGGTGTAGAACAACCACAGCTATCCGAGCCTTTTGAATGTGGGCAACCTATGCATTTAACACCTTTTTTCTTTTGTTTTACTATGTAAATTATAATTAATGTGACAATTAATAATATAATTCCTACAGCAATAATATCGCCCATACTCTCAAGTCCTTTCTAAACCATAAATTACAATAGCAATTTATGTGCGTTGTAATTGTTTTGCACTTTTTAGTTTAAGTTCGCTCTTTTTATTGCCTTTGATTACAAGGTAGGAAATTATACCAATCATTGCACCTACAGCGATTAAACCTGGAATAAAACCTGTTCCTAAAGCACCTGTTGTGAATAAAGTACCGCATTGGTATACTAGGAAAGCTACGATATAACCAACTGTTAATTGTAAACCGATACCAGCCCAAAGCCATTTTTTGCTTTCCATTTCAGCGTTCATAGCACCGATTGCTGCAAAACAAGGTGGTGTGTATAAGTTGAACATTAAGTAAGCTAAAGCGATTACAGGTGTAATTGCCATAACGTCAGCGATTGCTCCAGCACTTCCTTCAACAATTGCTAATTCATCAGTGTTGATTGCACTTTGTAAAGCGAAAACTGTCGCCAATGTACCAACAACGTTTTCTTTTGCAATAAATCCAGTAATTGCAGCTGCTGCAAATTGCCACACACCAAAGCCTAGAGGGATTAATAAGAATGCGAATGGAGTTGCAATTGAAGCTAGAATACTTGTGTCAGGGCTTAATCCCATTGAGTCGATGTTTTGGAATTGCCAGTTGTAACTTTGCATTAAAGTTACTGCTAAATTACAAAGTAAAATGATTGTTGCAGCTTTAATAATAAATGCTTTCGCACGAGATAACATTGAAATTGTTGCTCTAATAAAACTTGGAACTCTGTATTCAGGAAGCTCCATAATAAAGAATGAACGAGCATTTTTTTCGCCAGTAATTCTTTGTACAATTAAAGCGAATAAGATGATTAAAGCAATACCAACAAAAAGCATTGTAGTGTTTACCCAAGCCGCTCCATCGAAAAATGCCCCAGCAAATAAAGCGATAACAGGAAGTTTTGCACCACAAGGGATAAATGGAGTAAGCATTGCAGTAGTTCTTCTTTGTCTTTCATTTTTGATAGTTCTTGTTGCCATTACACCTGGGATTGCACAACCAATACCTACTACCATTGGGATAATAGATTTTCCTGAAAGTCCAACAACTTTCAAAATTCTGTCCATTACAACAGCTACACGAGCCATATAACCGCAGTCTTCAAGTAATGCAAGTAAGAAGAACATTACCATAATAAGTGGTAAAAATCCTACAACAGCACCAACACCACCGATTATACCGTCCATAATAATTGAATAAACAAGAGGGGAAACACTCTCGGCGATTAAACCGTCAATAAATCCACCAAAAGCATCAATCCAACCTACTAAACCTTGCATAATCAAAGGAACTTCTTCCATTTCAGCAAACCATGGAAGTGCAGTAATTCCTTCAGCAAAGAATGGACCTAAATATGTTTGTGAAATTGTGAATACAAGCCACATTACAACAGCAAAAATTGGAATACCAAGCCATTTGTGAGCTAAAACCTTGTCGATTTTATCTTGTGTGTTAATAACGTTACTTTTAGTAGTTCTTTTTTCTACTTTTGCAACAACTTTCTTTACAAATTCAAATCTAGCTTTATCGGCAACTTCAACAGCAATTTTGTCGCTTAAATCATATTCTTTGTATTCGAATAAACTAACTTGTTCGCTTCCTTTAATATGTAA
The DNA here is from genome assembly GCA_964370845.1 of uncultured Oscillospiraceae bacterium. Taxonomy (GTDB): domain Bacteria; phylum Bacillota; class Clostridia; order Oscillospirales; family Ruminococcaceae; genus CAYJLB01. Next base: position 14,481 of record CAYJLB010000016.1, on the reverse strand, counting down.
AACTTCTTGAATTAATGCGGACAAACCGTTGTTCCCACCAACTTGCGTTGCAGTAGTTTCAACTACAGGACAACCAATTTTTTCCGATAATTTTTTTATATTAATAGTATTTTGTTTTTTTACATTCATATCGCTTTTGTTTAATGCAACAACAACTGGAATACCAAGTTCCAAAAGTTGAGTTGTAAAGAACAAACTTCTTGATAAATTTGTTGCGTCAACAATATTTATAATTGCATCAGGATTTTCGTTTTTTACAAATTCCTTTGTAATATTTTCTTCCGAAGTAAAAGGTGACATTGAATAAGCACCAGGTAAGTCGACAGCTACAATCTCCTCACTTCCGCTATAAATCGAAGGTTTAATTTTCCCCTCTTTTTTCTCAACAGTAACACCTGCCCAGTTACCTACTTTTTCGATTTTTCCTGTGATTGCGTTAAATAGTGTAGTTTTACCACTATTTGGATTACCAGCCAAAGCAATTTTTATCATTATTTCCTCTATCCTCTCTCAAATAATTAGCATATGCTAACCTTATACAAAAAATTAAAACTAAATCAAAATGAAATAGTTTAATTTTTCACCTAAATTAAAATAACACTCGCTAAATCAGTATCAATGCTATATCTTCCATCTTTTACAACTATTGTTAACAAGTCGGAAAGTATACTAACAACAGTAATATGTTCCCCTTTATAACAACCTAATGTAAAAAGGAAATTTTTCATTTCCTCGTCATATGTTTCAATTTCTTTAATAACATATTCCTCGCCAATTATTGCATCTGTTAGATTTTTAATTTTCATTTAAACACTCACCCTTTCTAACAAATACATAAATTATTATGTATTAGCATTCGCTAACTTTACAAAGTTTACCATATAAATTATCACTTGTCAATAGGAAATTGTATTTTTTTAAATTTTGACATAATTCTCAACAATAACTTTTTATTTTTGGTAGAAAAAATCAAAAGTTTTTGGATATATCAATTGACTAGAATTTAACATTGTGATATAATGAAAATAATAATGCATTGGTTCACTGCTATGAAAAAAATTGTGTTTTGGTGAAATAAATTACTAATGCAATACATTAATATATATGAGAGATTGAAAGGAAATTTGATTATTATGAGTAAATTTTATTTAGGAATTGACCTTGGTGGAACAAATATTGTTGCTGGAGTTGTTGATGAAAATTATAATATTATAGCTAAAAGTAAGACAAAAACTGCTTGCCCTCGTCCTGCGGAGGAAATTGTTGCTGATATGGCGAAAGTTTCTCTTGAAGCATTAAAAGAGTGTGGAAAAACTATTGAAGATATTGACCACGTTGGTGTAGGTTCTCCTGGTGCGGTTGACGCAAAAAATGGAGTAGTAATTTACAATAATAATTTAGGTTTTAACAATACAGAAATTGCAAAGCTTCTTGGCGAAGCTCTTGGTAAAAAAGTTTATGTTGAAAATGATGCAAATGCTGCGGCATATGGTGAGTTTGTTGCTGGAGCTGCAAAAGGCACTGAAAACTGCATTATGATTACACTTGGAACAGGTGTTGGTGGTGGAATTATCATTGACAAAAAAGTTTACAGCGGATTTAATTCTTTCGGCGCAGAAATTGGACACAATGTAATCGATCCTAATGGTGCAATGTGTTCTTGTGGAAGAAAAGGCTGTTTTGAAGTATTTTCTTCCGCAACTGGTTTAATTAGAATGACTAAAGAAGCTATTGAAGCAAATCCAGACTCACTTTTAGCAAAAACTGCAGAAAAAGAGGGCAAAGTTTCTGGTAGACTTGCTTTTAATGTTATGCGTGAGGGTGACGAGGTTGCTAAAGCTGTTGTTGATAAATATATAAAATACCTTGGAATTGGTGTGACTAACTTAATCAATACTTTCCAACCTGAAATTTTCTGCATCGGTGGGGGAGTTTCAAATGAGGGTGACCCATTACTTCTTCCATTAATTGAATATGTTGAAAAAGAAGTTTATTCAAGAAAAACAGATGATAACACAAAAATTGTAATTGCCAAACTTGGTAACGATGCTGGAATTATCGGCGCAGCATTTCTTGGAGCGGACAATTAACGTATAATTTTGAGCGAAAGGCATGTTAAAATGAATTTATTTTTAAAGGATTTTCTTGTTGTTGACCCTACAAATGATTTATGTGAAGTTTCCTGCGTTGTTGTGGAAAATGGTGTTATTACAGCTGTTGGAGCGGGAATTTCACCCAAGGATAATAGTTTTCAAGTGATAAATGGTGAGGCAAGACTTGTTTTAATGACAGGTCTTGTTGATATGCACGTTCATTTGCGTGACCCTGGACTTACTTATAAGGAAGATATTATCTCTGGTTGTGCTTGTGGAGCGGCTGGAGGGTTTGTTGCTGTGGCTTGTATGCCGAATACAAAACCTACTATTGATAACGTTGAAACTATAAAATATATCACTGAAAAAGCGAAAGAAACAGGAGTAAAAGTTTATCCAGTGGCTTGTATTACAAAAAATATGGCTGGGGACGAGCTTTGTGATTTTGAAGAACTGAAAAACGCTGGTGCAATAGCTTTTTCCGACGATGGACGACCAGTTGAGAATGCTGAAACTTTGCGTTTAGCAATGCTTAAAACTAAGGAAATTAATGTTCCTATTATTTCTCATTGTGAGGATTTGAACATTATTGACGGCGGAATAATTAATAAAGGTGCTGTTTCGGAAAAACTAGGTGTAAAAGGAATGGATAGGGCAAGCGAAGATAGTATTACTGCGAGGGAAATTGCACTTTCTATTTCAACTGACTCGCATATTCATATTGCTCATGTAAGCACAAAAGGTTCTGTGGAATTTATCCGTGATGCGAAGAAAAATGGTTATAAAGTAACTGCTGAAACTGCTCCTCATTACTTTTTATTGACGGAAGAAAAAGTTCTTAGCAAAGATGCTGATTATCGAATGAACCCACCTTTGCGAACTGATGAAGATGTGAAAGCTGTACTTGAGGGAGTGGCAAGCGGTGCTATTGATTGCATTGTAACCGACCACGCTCCTCACGCAAAAGAGGAAAAAGCGGACTTTTTAACTGCTCCAAACGGTGTTATAGGGCTTGAAACTTCTTTGGGAGCTACTTTGACTGCACTTTATCACAGCAAAAAACTTGACATAACAAAAATAGCTGAAATAATGAGTATTAATCCTTGTAAAATTCTAAATTTGCCACCTTTTTCTATTGAAGTGGGAAAAGAGGCTAATATGACAATTATTGACCTTGAAAAAGAGTGGACTTATGACCCTAAAAATACTAAATCAAAGGCTACAAATGCAGTGTTTAAAGGGGAAAGTTTTAAAGGAAAAGCACTTTTGACTATTGCAAGCGGGCAAATAGTTTACAATGAAATTTATTAAATTAACAAAATTAAGGAGAATATAATGGACGAAAATAAACAGGAGAAAAAGCCTTCTTTCCTAAGAAAAAACTGGAATAATGTTTCGGTAATCATTTTCGCAGTAGCATTAGGAGCGTATTTTAGAACTATGCCAATTCTTGTTATTGCTGGATTTTTAATATTATTTTGTGTGATAGAAATGGTTTACAACCCTAAGAAGAAGGAAGTGGAGGAAAATCCTGAACTTTTATCTGATGAAGAAATGGAAGAACAGCTTTTGTCCGATGGTGAGTTTTCTTATGAAGATTACGACAAAGTTTGTTGCCCTAAGTGTGGAGATTTTCTTGGTGAAGGTGTAACTACTTGCAATTCTTGTGGTTATGGATATGGAAAATATCCTGCAACTTGCCCTGAATGTGGGAAAGAGAATAATGAAGATATGGACTTTTGTGCATATTGTGACGTAAAATTTAGCCCTGTTGTTCATAAACAAATGAGCGATATGGAGCTTGAATTATATAATCAAACTTTATTTGACCAAGATAATTCTGAGGAGGATTTAGAAAATTCAGAAGAATCTGACGACAATGAAAGTGATGATAGTTTTGACAGTAGCGATAGTGATGATTAATATTTAGGTCTTAGAAAGGGATGTTCTTATGTCATTTGATAGATTAATTAAAAAAATTGTGGAAACACAAAATCCGTCTGTAGTTGGGCTTGACCCAAAGCTAGAGTTTGTTCCAACTTATATCGTAGAGGAAAATATTGCAAAATATGGCGAAACATTAAAGGCGGCGGCGAAGGCAATTCTGCACTTCAACAAAGCGATAATTGATGAAATTTATGATGTTGTTCCAGCAATTAAGCCGCAAGCTGCATATTATGAAATGTATGGTTATCACGGGGTGAAAACTCTTTACAAAACCATTGAATATGCGAAAAGCAAAGGCATTTACGTTATGACTGACGGAAAAAGAAATGACATTGGGGCAACTATGGAGGCTTATTCCACGGCACACCTTGGAAAAGTTACTGTGGGAAATACTGTTTTAGAGCCATTTGGAGCGGACGCACTTACTGTGAATGGCTATTTAGGCTCAGATGGGATTGACCCGTTATTAAAAGAATGTAAAGCTTCTGACAAGGGGATTTTTGTTTTGGTGAAAACATCAAATCCTTCCTCTGGGGAGCTTCAAGATAAAATGCTTGGGGATAAAACTGTTTATTCCGTTATGGGCGAAATGTGCGAAAAATGGGGCGAAGAAACTATGGGTGAATATGGTTATTCTGCTGTTGGTGCAGTGGTTGGAGCTACTTACCCTGAACAACTTGAAGAAATGCGAAAAGCTTTACCGCATACATTTTTCTTAGTGCCAGGATATGGTGCTCAAGGTGGCGGTGCTGCTGGAGTTGCTAAGGCTTTTGATAAAAAAGGTCTTGGTGCAATTGTAAATTCTTCAAGGGCGGTTATGTGTGCTTATAAAACTGAAAATTGTGATGAAAAAGATTTTGCAAAAGCTGCACGACGTGAAGTTTTAAGAATGAAAGATGATATTTTAACACATATTAATAAAATTGAACTGTAATAAAAATTGTGTGAAAGGTAATGTGATTTTATGGAATATATGCAAGCTCTATGTCCTGTTATTTCTAAAAAAGTTATTGCTAAGAATATTTTTGATTTTACAATTAAGTCTAAAGAAGTTGTTGACGTTGCAAAAGCGGGTCAATTTGTTCATATTTTAGCAAAAGGGCATACTTTAAGACGACCAATCTCAATCGCTGATATAAATAAAGAAAATTCAACTTTAAGAGTTGTTTTTGAAGTAAGAGGAAATGGAACAAAGGAAATTGCTAATGTAAACGAGGGAGAAAATCTTGATATTTTAGCGCCTTTAGGTAGAGGCTTTACCTTACTGGATAAAGATAAGAAAGTTATTTTAATAGGAGGGGGAATTGGTACTCCGCCAATGCTTCCTTTAGCAAAATATTACGGAGAAAATGCGACAGTTATTTCTGGGTTCAGAACATCTTCCATCGCTATTTTAGGGGAAGAATTTGACAAGTGTGCAGGTAAAAATATTTTATGTACTGATGACGGAAGTGCTGGGGTAAAAGGATTTGTGACCACTGCTTTAGAAGAAATTTTAGCTACTGAAAAACCTGATATGATTTATACTTGTGGCCCTACGCCTATGCTTCGTGCTATTGCGAAAATTGCTGAAGAAAAAGGAGTTAATTGCGAAGTTTCTCTTGAGGAGAGAATGGGTTGCGGAGTTGGTGCTTGTCTTGTTTGTGCTTGCAAAACTCGCAAAAATGATAAAGAAATTATGTCCCATGTTTGTAAAGATGGGCCTGTGTATAATAGTTTGGAGGTAGTTTGGTAATGGCTAATTTGTCTGTAAATTTTGCTGGTATTAAATTTGAAAATCCCATAGTTCCAGCTTCTGGAGCTTTTGGTTATGGTAGAGAATATGAGAAGTTTTATGCGCTTTCTAACCTTGGTGGACTCTCTGTTAAAGGTACAACTTTAACTAGTAGAGATGGAAATTTACCACCTAGAATTGCTGAAACTAAAGGTGGAATATTAAATTCTGTTGGTTTACAAAATCCAGGTGTGGACGCATTTATTGAAAATGAACTCGAAAGACTTGAGAAAAGTGGAACTAATATTATTGTTAATATTGCGGGTTCAACTCCTGAGGAATGTGCTTTAGTTGCTGAAAAATTCAATGACACTAAGGTTCAAATGCTTGAATTAAATATTTCATGTCCTAATGTTAAAGCGGGCGGAGCGGCTTTTGGTACTGACCCTAAAACTGCTGCTGAAGTGACTAGAATTGTTAGAGCGGCGACAAACAAGCCTTTAATGGTGAAATTGTCCCCTAATGTTACTGACATAAAAGAAATTGCAAAAGCTGTTGAAGCGGAAGGAGCAGATGCTGTTTCCCTAATTAACACTTTGCTTGGTATGAAAATTGATATTAACACAAAACGTCCTGTTTTAAGAAATAATGTGGGCGGATTATCCGGTCCTGGCGTGCTTCCTATTGCAATAAGAATGGTTTGGGAAGTTGCAAATACTGTAAAAATTCCTGTTTGTGGAATGGGTGGAGTTGAAACTCATGAGGACGCATTGGAATTAATTTTAGCTGGTGCAAGTCTAGTTCAAATGGGAACAGCTATTTTCACTGACCCTTTTGCACCGATTAAAGTTATAAATCAAATGCACGAATTTTTTGAAGTTAACAACATAAAAAATATGCAAAGTATGATAGGAAAAGTTGAGCCTTGGTAAAAACTATCAAAGGGAAAGGAATGTGCCGTAATAGTGACTACAACTGTATATTTAGTAAGGCATTGCGAAAGTTTTGCCAACTTAAATAAAGTTTTTTCGGGTTGGACTGATGTGGATATTACCGAAAACGGGAAGAAACAATTGGAACTTTTAAGTGACCGATTTAAAGGTGAAAATATCCATGCAATTTATTCAAGTCCAATTTCAAGAGCTGTAAAAACTGCTAATGCTATTAATGCTCACCATAATTTGCCCCTTCAAATTCATGAGGGAGTGAAAGAGTTAAATGGTGGAGTTTTAGAGGGTGAGTATTGGGAAACTGCTCATGAAAAATTCCCGAAGGTAATCCAACTTTGGGAGGAAGCACCTTGGGATTTTGAAGTTGAGGGTGGAGAAACAATGCGTTTCGTTTTTGAGAGAATGCGTGATGCTGTCCTTGAAATAGCTACTTCTAACAAGGGAAAAACGGTTGCTATTGCTTCTCACGGGTGTGCTTTGAGGAATTTTCTTTGTTATGCTAAAGGCCTTGAAATTGAGAGCATTAATGAAGTAAACTGGCTTGACAACACCGCTGTAACTAGGGTAGATTTTGACGAAAATTTGGTTCCAAACCTTGTTTTCGAGAATGATACTACTCATTTAGCTGATTTGATATAGGAGTTTTGATTGATGAAAATTATGGCTGTAGACTTTGGTGATGTGAGAACGGGGATTGCTGTTTGTGATAAAACCGAATTTTTAGCAAGTCCTGTTGGTGTAATCGAAGAACGAAAGTTTGAAGTTTGTGCCGATAAAATTTGCCACCTTGCAAGTGAATATGAGGTAGGGGAAATCGTTCTTGGTTATCCTAAAAATATGAATGGAAGCATTGGTCCTAAAGCTTTAAAGTGTGAACAATTAGCTGAACTTCTTAAAGAAAAGAGCGGACTTCCAGTGACATTGTGGGACGAGAGAAGGACTACTGTTTCCGCTCACAATATTTTAAATGAAACTAACACACGAGGGAAAAAACGTAAAGCTGTCGTGGATTCAGTGTCAGCTGTACTTATTTTGGAGGGTTATCTTTCTTATAGGAAGAAAAAAGCTCTTTAATTCCCACAATAAAAATGAAAAGGGCAAAAAGCTTTGAAATAATCCCTTTATCTATATAAGTAGTTAGAAAACTACCGATAAATGAACCTAATACTCCCGCTAAAATAGCTGGGAGTATTTTTTTCCACTTAATTGGATTTTTTTCTTTTTCAACCTTGCTTTTACTGCGTATAATTAGCGTGAAAGTTGCTATTAAAACGAAAAAAACAAGATTAATTCCTCCAGATTGAACTTGATTTTTTTCTGTGAAAATACTTAAATATAAAATTAGAATTAACCCTCCACCAAGTCCCATTGATGCACACATTCCAGCTAAAAAGCCAGCTATTACATTGAAAATTACACTTAACAAAAAATCCCCCCTTACTATTAAATTTTCTATCGTAGGAAAATTCGTACTGCTGAAATAATTAGAAGAAAACCAAATATTCGTTCTAGCATTTTTGGTGAAATTCTTCTAAAAAGCTTAATTCCAACAAATGCACCTAAAAGCCCCGAAGGAAGAAAATATAAAGCGTAAATAAAGTCCATATTTCCATTAATAAAATAAAAAATTGCACTTACAATACTAAGTGGCATTGTTAGTGCAATTGCATTTGTGTGGCTTTCTTTTTTAGAAAGTCCCGACATTTTTAATGCTGGAATTGCAACTAAACCGCCTCCAGAAGCGAAAAATCCATTGACTAAACCTGTTATTAATCCAGTTAACAAAAAAAGTATAATTATCCCTCCAAAAAAATAGTAACATTATTTTTGGTGGGTAATTATACTTTTATACTTAAATAAATTATTTCACAGGGAAATTTAAATTCCTTCGCTTCCTTTTTGCATTGCAACAGTGCCAGTTCGCACTACTTCCAAAATGCCAAAAGGTTTTAATAGTTCAGTCAAAATTTCAAGTCTTTCTACTGTGTCAGAAATTTCAACAGTAAGGGTATTTTTTGAAATATCGCAAATTTTACTTTCCATAACTCTTGCAATATCAATAATATCTCCACGATTTTTATCGGTGCAAGATACTTTGATTAGCATTAATTCACGAGAAATGTGGTCAAAAGGAGAAAATTCTCTAACTTTTATAACGTCAACTAATTTGTTAAGTTGCTTTTCCACTTGTTCAACAATGTACTCATCGCCATTCACAATAATTGTAATTCTTGAAACTGTAGGGTCGTCAGTTACTCCCACTGCCAGGCTGTCAATATTAAATCCACGTCTTGAAAAAAGTCCAGAAACACGGGACAAAACACCCGCATGGTTTTCTACTAAAATTGAAATTGTGTGTTTCATACTAATCCCTCCCTTATAGTGTAGTTTCGCTAGGACTTACATAACATTCAAGCAAATAAGTTCCATCATAAGCTAAAAATTCGTCAATAGCGCTGTCTATGTCATCGTTTCCGTTTATCGCTCTTGATTTTATTCCGTATGCTGACACTAGTTTTGCAATGTCAGGACTTCCGTCAAGAAAAACAGCAGTTTGGTTATCTGCATACAAATTTGTTTGCAATTCTCTAACCATTCCAAGACGTCCGTTTGTGAAAACTACCATTTTTAAAGGAATTTTATTTTGCGCAATTGTTCCAAGTTCCATCATTTGCATTTGGAAAGAACCATCTCCGCATACAGTGATAACTTGATTTTCAGGACAGGCAAGTTTTGCTCCAACACCTGCTGGGATAGAGTAACCCATTGTGCCCATTCCCCCCGAAGTGAGGTAACGTCCCGATTTATAGTTAAAATTGTTTGCTGTCCAAATTTGATTTTGCCCAACGTCCGCAACTACAGTGACTGTTTTTTCCGCCTTTTCCGAAAGTTTTCTCAAAAAATCTTTAGGATTAATAAATCCGTCAAAAGTATTTTCTTTAGGGCATTTTTTTGCATTTTCAATTTCTTCTATCCAAGGTTTTGTTTCAAGAGAAGGAATTTTTTCAATTAATTCGTTTAAAACAAGTTTCGCATCACCAACCACTGGAATATCAACAGATAAATTTTTACCGATTTCCGCTGGGTCAATGTCGATGTGGATAACTTTTTTATTTTCTTTAACTGTTTTTGGGGAGGCAACAGCCCTATCACCAGCACGAGTTCCTATTGCTAACAAAACGTCAGCTTGACGTATTGCAAAGTTTGCACAAGCAACGCCATGCATTCCAAGCATTCCAAAGTTTAAATCATAATCTTTATGAACAGCGCCAATTCCCATCATTGTTGTAATTACAGGAATTCCTGATTTTTGTGAAAATTCAAGCAATAAATCACTACTATCGGAAGAAAAAATTCCTCCACCAGCTAAAATTAAAGGCTTTTTAGCTGATTTTAGAGCAGAAATTGCCCTTTTAATTTGTCCAGGGTGTCCATTTACATTGGGTTTATAACTTCTCATTGAAATGCTTTCAGGATAAGAAAAGTCTATTTTTTCTCTTTGAACATCAACAGGAATATCAATGATAACAGGCCCTTTTCGCCCAGTGTTTGCTAAATAAAAAGCTTCTTTAAACACTCTACCTATGTCTTTTGGGTCTTTAACAATGTAACTATATTTGCTAAAAGGCTCAACAGCCCCAGTAATATCGGCTTCTTGGAAAACGTCACGTCCAAGCAAATCCCTTGAAACTTGCCCCGTGATAACTACAACAGGAATTGAATCCATATAAGCTGTAGCAATGCCTGTAATTAGATTTAACGCCCCAGGGCCTGAGGTTGCAATGCAAACTGCGGGTTTGTTAGTCATTCTCGCATAACCGCTTGCTGAATGGACGGCATTTTGCTCTTGTCTTACTAAAACGTGTTTTATATCACTGTTTGAAAGTGCATCGTAAAAAGGGCAAATCGCCGCCCCAGGATAGCCAAATACTACTGAAATATTTTCTTTTTCTAAGGCTTTTACCATACTTTGTGCAACTGTAATCATAATTTATAACTCCCTTTCTTGATCAATTTTATTAGTTATTATAACATAGCTTAGATAAACTTTTGATTTATCTAAGCTATGTTAGGGATTGGCTTTTGTGCCATATTAATGTTGTGTATAATTTAAATTTTCATCACGAATTATTTTTTCTGTGAAATCTTCAGCAGGCATTGGCACTGCAAAATAAAATCCTTGTACAATTTCACAACCAATATCTTTTAAAAAGTCGACTTGTTCTTTAGTTTCAACACCTTCTGCAACAGTGATTAAATCAAGCCTTTTCGCCATGTCAACAACTGTTTTAACTACAAGTCTACTCTTTTCATAGTTACTATTTTCCACAAAGAAACTTCTATCCATTTTGATTATATCAACATCAAGGTTTTTGAGTAACCCTAAAGAGGAATAACCTGAGCCAAAGTCGTCCATGGAAAGTTTGTATCCGTAAGAACGCAATGATGCAAAAACAGAGGTTAAAGTTTCTTCATTATCAATAATTGTACTTTCAGTTAATTCAAGTTCAATATATTTTTTTGGAATATTATATTTTTCAGTAATAACATTAACTTCATTAACAAAATTTTCGTTTCCAAGATGCATTCTTGAAAAGTTAACTGAAATAGGCACTACTGGGAGCCCTTCATCTATCCAATTTCGTATAATTTTACAAGTTTCCTCAAGCATATACATATCAACTAATTGAATAAAACCAGTGCTTTCAAAAAGGCTAATAAATGAGCCAGGAAAAATAATTTCCTCTCCACCATCTCTAAACCAACGAACAAGAGCTTCTGCGCCATACAAGACTTTATTTGTAGTGACATATTTTGGTTGTAAGAATACTTTAAACTCGCCATTTTGTAAGGCAGGGTGCATTTGTTCAGAAATTTCTCCATTTCGAATAAGTTGTTTTCTAAAATCATCATCATAAAAGCAAATATCAACATTTTTTTGCATTTTAGCATGATTGTGTGCTAGATTTACTTTACTTATTATCTCGTTTGCATCTAAATCTTGTTTTTGAATATTATAAATTCCATATTTAAATGAAAATCTATGTGAGCCTAAATAAGATAGTTTTTCATCAAGATACTTTCTATAAATAACTCTTTTTAAATCAAAATCATTAAAATAGTCAGTGTTTGCAAACATAATAAATTCATCTGTTCCAATTCTAGCCATGAAAAATGATTTGTTATCTGCAAATTCGGACATTTTTGCAATATCAACAATTACTTGATTTCCAGTTTGAAAATCAAACAATTCATTGATAGACTTAAAGTTTGCAACATCGAATTTTATTATAGTATAGTCATTTTCAGGTTTTCTTTTTATTAATTGTTCAATCAATTCTTTAGCTTTATTTAAATTAGGTAGCCCTGTAAGTTCGTCATAATTTGCAATAGTATCAATTTCTTTTTGAGATTTTTTCTTCATATCAATAATTATCCAAACAAGGATAAATCCAGCTGTATATGTAATTATATTATAGAGCATAATCTCAAGGTTTACAGCGTCAATACTATCTTGGAAAATATCACTAGACATAACAATAAATATAAACCAATCTCCATAACCAATAGGTATATATTCACCAACTCTTTCTACTCCCAAAAAATTATAAGTGATAGTACCAGTGTTCCCATTGGCTAAATCTGCTTTAATTTCCTTTGAAGAAATGTCGGTTTCTGCATATGAGTTATCGAAAATATAAAAAATGTTTTCATTTCCAATACTTTGATTATTGTCAGCACTTGCAACTACATCGCCATTTTCATCAGCTATATAGGCATAAGCATTGTTGTCAAAAGCAGTACTTATATATTCGGATAAGTCAGATAATATGTATTCGGCAAAAAGAAAGCCTACCACTTCTTTTTCCAAAATAATTGGCACCACTAAATCAACAACTTCAACACCGAGAATAATAGAAGTATGTTTTTCACCAATAAAAAATCCTTTTTCAATTGCTTCTTCTACATTAACATTTTGGGGGAGAGTTACAGAATCTCCACTATCATTAACACCATTTCCATCAATATCGGTAGCCATAATGTTTCCAAGATGAGAAGTTGCTTCAAGTTGGTCTATATATGTTTTAATAAATTCGGTATCATTATTAAAAGAGGAGATTATATCAGCTGAAGCTTTAAAAGAGTCTAAATCCGAAGTAATTTTATTGCTTACCTTTTGTTCTTGTAGCACAGCAATTTCATGCAAAGTCACATAACCAGAATTTGTAATGCTGCTATGGATAAAAGAGTAGTAAGAATTCATACTAAATCCAACTGCTATAACTGCAATTGTTGAAAAAATAATGATAATTATAGCAGATTTTGATAACTTCATAAAACTCCCCCCTTTTTTATAAAATCAATTATATATATTTTAGCAAAATTTTCCTTAAAAAGCAAGGTTTTGACAAAATATTTATTTAATTAATTTTTATTTAAAATCTACAAAACCAACTTTTCTATAAGCTTTTGAAACTACTTTTTGTGAAATCTTCAATGCTTCAAAAGCACCTTTAGTATAGACTTCTTTTAAATAGTCTTTGTTTTTAGAAAGGTCAGCATATTTTTCTCTAATTGGTTTTAAGTAGTCCGCTACCGCTTCACCAACCGCCATTTTAAAGTCGCCATAGCCTTTCCCAGCAAAATCTTTTTCAATTTGCTCATAAGAAAGGTCTGTAACTGATGAATAAATTGACATAAGGTTACAAATTCCGTCTTTGCCCTCTTTATAAGCAATTTCAGCGTCGGAGTCAGTTACTGCACGTTTGAATTTTCTAATAATTGTGTCTACATCATCTAAAATATAAACGCAACCATTTTGGTTTTCGTCGCTCTTAGACATTTTTTTAGTAGGGTCAGCGAGGGACATTATTTTTGAACCAAGCTTTGGAATATATGGCTCTGGAACTGTGAAAAGTTCGCCATAACGTTGATTAAATCGCCCTGCAATATCTCTTGCAAGCTCTAAGTGTTGTTTTTGGTCAACTCCAACAGGTACTAAATCTGTTTTATATAGCAAAATATCCCCAGCCATGAGGACAGGATAAGTGAACAAACCAGCGTTCACATCATCTGCGTGTTTTGCACTTTTATCCTTGAATTGTGTCATTCTTGAAAGCTCACCAAATTGAGTTGAACAGGACAAAATCCAGTTCATTTCTGCGTGAGTTTTTACATGGCTTTGGATAAAAGGTATGCTTTTATCAGGGTCAATTCCACAAGCAAGCATTAGTGCAAAGGAATTCAAAGTAGCTTGTCTTAATTTTGTTGGGTCTTGTCTTACTGTAATTGCGTGCATATCAACAATTGAGTAAATACAGTTGTACTCATCTTGCAGTGTTTCCCAGTTTCTCACCGCTCCAAGATAATTACCTAAAGTAAAAACTCCTGTTGGTTGTATGCCACTAAATATGGTTTTTTTATCGTTATTAAACATTAATATAATCATTCCTTTCTGGACGTTTGTGTTTTTCGTTCTTAAGGGACGAAAAACACGAAACTCCGAGTATGGAAATTTATATCCATACTTTTTCTCCTTTGCGGGGCAACCCCACTGTTACCTCTGCCTATTATTAATTTGCAAAATGAAATAGTTTGTATAACGGCAGGTTTTTATTTAATTTATTTCGTGCTATGCTTATAATTGGTATTATTTTTATCTTCTACCTCTTTTAAAAGAATAGCAATATCTTCGCACACTTTATTTATGCCAAAGCATATCAAAAATGAAACTATTCCAAGTAATAAGAAAAAAACAGTCCATAGCGAAAAGATT
>CAYJLB010000015.1:601-41157 GCA_964370845.1 uncultured Oscillospiraceae bacterium | reverse complement strand
CAACTGACTCTTAATCAGTGGGTCCTGGGTTCGAGCCCCCGATGGTGCACCAAATTAATTTTTGGCAAGTACTGAAAATAATAGGAATAACCACTAAAAACCATGCGGCCCGTTGGTCAAGCGGTTAAGACTCCGCCCTCTCACGGCGGCATCAGGAGTTCGATTCTCCTACGGGTCACCACTTATTTTTACGAATTTAATTGGGCCATTAGCTCAGTTGGTTAGAGCAACCGGCTCATAACCGGTTGGTCCGGGGTTCGAGTCCCTGATGGCCCACCAACTATATTTTAATTAAATATTATAGGGGTATAGCTCAGCAGGTAGAGCAGCGGTCTCCAAAACCGCGTGCCACGAGTTCGATTCTTGTTGCCCCTGCCAAGTCGAAATTCGACAACAAACAACGTCTTTACTTTGTAAGGGCGTTGTTTTGTATACTATGTAAAATAATTTTAATATATAGGAGGCGAACAAATACCTGATTATAAAGCAATGTACTTTCATTTAGCTGGTAGAATGGCAACCGCTGTGGAAGTATTAGAAGCTACAACAAACGCACTATCCGATATTACTGAAAAATTAAAAGAAGCACAACTTAAAACTGAAGAAATGTATATAAATTCAGATGATAGTGATGAAGAATAAATAATAAAAACACACTTTTACTAAAAAAACATAGTGAAAGTGTGTTTTTGTACGGAGAAATAAATGGAACTTGAAAAAATTATTATAAGAAAATTTTCGCTAGATGATGTTGATGATTTATATAAAGTTTTATCTAGCGAGAAAGTTATGCAGTACATTGAACCTGTATTTTCACTAGAAAAAACTACTAATTTCATCAAGAAATTTGGCATGGGAGATAATCCACGGGTTTATGCAATTGAATATAATAACACCGTAATTGGCCACGCTATTTTTGCACCTTTTAAAGAAAATGCTTTTGAAATAGGTTGGATAATTGGAGAAAATTACTGGGGGAAGGGCATTGCTACAGCGATAACTAAAGAATTGATAAAAATGGCTGAAGAAAGAAAAATAACAGAATTGATTATTGAATGTTCGCCAAAACAAAAGGTCACAATTCACATTGCTGAAAAATTTGGTTTTACTTTGCTGGAAAAAAATGCAGATTTACTTATTTTCCAACTTACATTAGAGTATTAATTTTTTGTAAATGCTATTGTAAAATCATATGATTTATGATATAATTTCTAACATAAAACTTAATAAAGGACGGTCAAAATGGAAAAATATTTACTGGATATAACTAAAAAAATGCTTGCAATTGATAGCCCTACTGGCTACCACAAAGAATGTATAAAATTTCTCGAGGACGAAGCGAAAGCCCTTGGTTACAGAACTGAAATTACTCAAAAAGGAAATCTTCAAATATATGTTGAGGGAAAATCCGACAAAACTATTGGAGTTTTAGGGCATATTGACACTTTGGGATTAATGGTTAGAGGCATCAATGCAAATGGAACTCTTGCTTTTGAAACACTTGGTGGAACAATGCTGGCAAATTACGATGGTGAATACTGCAAAATTTATACTCGTGAGGGAAAAACTTACACGGGAACAGTCCTTTCTAACTCTCCTGCTGCTCACGTTTATAAAGACGCGCGCACTTTAGAACGCAATATCGAAACTATGAATATTAGAATTGATGAAGTTGTAAAAACTAAAGAAGATGTGGAAAAACTTGGAATTTGCAACGGGGATTTCATTGCAATTGACCCAAAAACTGTAATTACTGAAAGCGGTTTTGTTAAGTCAAAATTTTTAGATGATAAGCAATGTGTAGCTTGTTTCTATGCAGTTTTAAAAGAACTTAAAGAGAAAAATATTGTGCCTGCTCATAATTTAGTATTTGTAATTTCAGTTTATGAGGAAGTTGGACATGGATCTTGCTATATTCCAAAGGAAATTAGTGAAGTTTTAGCTGTTGATATGGGCTGTATCGGAAAAGAGCTAGAAGGAAATGAATTTGCAGTTAGCATTTGTGCAAAAGATGGTTCTGGCCCTTATGATTATGATATGATTACAAAGCTTGTTAATCTATCAAAAGAAAATGACATTTCTTATGTAATTGACATTTTTACAATGTACAGTTCTGATGCAAGTGCAGCTTTACGCGGTGGAAATGACATTAAAGGTGCTTTAATCGGCCCTGGAATTCATGCTTCTCACGGTTCGGAAAGAACTCATATTTCAGCTGTAATGGATACTTATAAATTGATTTTAGCTTATGTTTTAGCTGAATAAAATTTGTTGTCTTAAAATACAAAATGAAAAAAATAAATAAAATTACTATAAATTTGTTTTAAATACTTTTATTTTTTGAAATTTTGTGATATAATAAAAATGTTAGCTTCTTGAAATAAGTATGCTAATTAATTTATTAAAAGGAAAATTTTTAAATATATTATGGAGAAAAAACAAAAAAATCCCTATTCGACCCTAATGTCAAATACGTTGATTTTTTCAATAGGTTCGTTTAGTTCAAAAATTTTGATATTTTTTCTTTTGCCATTATACACAAGAACACTCACTACCGCTGAGTACAGCACCGTTGATTTAGTCATACAAATGGCGAATTTGTTGATACCATTTATCACTCTTTCAGTGGCGGAGGCTGTAATTAGATTTGGACTAAACAGTAAATATAAGAGCAACTATGTTTTTACTACTGGACTTGTAATAACTTTTTTAGGAATATTACTTTTTAGTTGTTTCATGCCTTTTATTTTGCAAATTGAATATGTACAAGGCTTTGAAATGCTCTTTTATTTATATTTAGTTGTGGCGGGAGTAAAACTTGTTTTTGTTGAGTATGTTCGAGCGATAAAAAAGGTTAAACTTTATGCTATAAACGGCTTAATTACTACGGTTTCAATGATTGCTTTAAACCTTGCTTTCTTGCTTGTTTTTCAGTTTGGAGTAACGGGATATTTAACTGCAATTATTTTATCCGACTTAATTTCTGTTGTGTTTTTATTTTTTAAGGCGCAGTTATATGCTGCTTTATCGACAAAATATTATAGTGCAAATTTAGCACGGCAAATGATAAAATTTTCAACTCCACTCATTCCCGCTGCGGTGATGTGGTGGGTAACAAATGTTTCGGACAGGTTTTTTGTGGAACATTTTTTAGGGGCTGAGCAAAACGGTTTATACACAGTTGCTTATAAAATTCCAACCATTGTAACCGCTGTTTATGCTATGTTCAATCAAGCTTGGAATATGTCAGCGATAACTGAACACGATAAGGCTGGGAAACAACGTTTTTACAAGAATGTTTTTGACTCAAACTCATCATTTTTGTATATTTTAGCTGGTGGATTAATATTATTTATTGTCCCTATCACAAACATTTTAGTTTCCGCAGATTTTAGTGAAGCATATTTATATTCGCCAATTTTAATTGTATCCACAGTTTTTACATGTTTTAGCTCTTTTTTGGGAAGCATTTATGCCGCTACAAAAAAGACTATTAATTCATTTGTAACAAGCTTTGTGGGAGCGGCTTTGAATATAGCTTTAAACTTTTTGTTAATACCAATTATGGGCATTAACGGTGCTTCCCTTGCAACTTTAATTTGTTACTTATTAGTTTTCATTTTAAGAATGAAAGACATACAAAAATTCAGTAAGTTTAAGTATTTACCTGGAAAAATTATTATAAATACTTTTTTATTAATTTGTATGATGTTGTCTGTAATACTGCTAGGCAGTTTTGCTTATATTCCATTAATAATTTGCTTTGTATTCATAGTATTGTTGAATTTCCCAGCAATGCGAAAAGCTGCGAGGGCATTATTACCGGAAAGAATTGTCAAAAAAATACCACTTATAAAGTAAAGGAGAGATGTATATGTCAACACCTCATATCAGCGCAAACAAAGGAGAAATCGCAAAAACCGTCTTAATGCCAGGAGATCCATTAAGAGCAAAATTTATTGCTGAAACATATTTAACTGAGGTAAAATGTTATAATACAGTAAGAAATATGTTCGGTTATACAGGGCTTTACAATGGAAAAGAAGTTTCTGTACAAGGTAGCGGAATGGGAATTCCTTCAATTGGAATTTATTCTTATGAACTTTACACTCAATATGATGTAGAAAATATTATTAGAATTGGTTCTGCTGGTGCTATTAGCGACCATATTAATTTAAGAGATATTGTTATTGGGCAAGGTGCTTGTACGAATTCAAATTTTGCAAAACAATATAATTTAACAGGGGAATATGCTCCTATTGCTTCTTATGAATTGCTTGAAAAATCAGTTAACGAAGCTAAAAAACTTGGAGCAACTTATCATGTTGGTAATTTATTATCAAGTGATACATTCTATGATGATGACCCTGAGTGCTTACAAAAATGGCAAAAAATGGGAGTTTTAGCTGTTGAAATGGAAGCTGCTGGACTTTACATGAATGCTGCTAGACTTGGCAAAAATGCACTTGGAATTATGACAATTTCTGATTGTCCGCTAAGAGGTTTATCTACAACAAGCGCTGAAAGAGAAACTTCTTTCACTCAAATGATGGAAATTGCTCTTAATGCAGTTTGTCCAAAAGACTAATTTTAATCAAAGAAGGGATTTTATACAATTATGGCAGAATTAAAATTTGAAATTACACAAAATCTTGGTATTTTATCAGAAAATGCTAAAGGTTGGACTAAAGAACTAAATATGGTTAGCTGGAATGAAAGAGAACCAAAATACGATCTTAGAGAATGGTCGCCTGACCACGCAAGAATGGGCAAAGGTATCACTCTTACTGAGGAAGATATTGAAGCTTTAAAAAGTATTTTAAACGGCGAATATCAAGACGATATTGACGAAGAACAAATGCTCTAGTGGCGTGTCGCCACTGACATGCCCGCGTTTTTAAGTTGATAAGACTAATACTTTGTAACCGCGAGGTTGAAGGTAGTGGTGATTATGCTTTTGTTGCGTGTCGCCACTGACATGCCCGCGTTTATCAATTGATAAGACTATTACTTTGTAACCGTCGGGTCGGGAGTAGTCAAATTATATTTATAATAATGCAAAAAAACTGTAGGAAACAATTATGTTGTTCCCTACAGTTTTTTGTGCATTTTTTATTCGATTTCATCGTTAATATTTTCAATAACCACATTAGTTTCATCTTGTAAATCCAAATCGCTATTAGGTTTAAGGAGAGTTTTTCTATACTCTTTTGGGGAAATCCCCTTAGATTTTCTAAAAGCTTTTGAAAAATAAAGGCTGTCCGCAAAACCAACAGAGGTTGCAATTGTATTAATTGGGAAATTGGTGTTTTTAATCATATTACAAGCTTGTCTTACGCGATAATCGGTAAGATATTTAATAGGTGAAACACCGTAAACTTCCATAAAAATACGATAAAGCTGACTTCTACTCACACCGACGTAAGTTGAAATATCGTTTACAGTGATTTGGGAGGAATAGTTGTAAGTTATATAAGTTGTAGCTTTTCTTGCGTATTTAGTATGAGTGCTACTCTCGCAAATCATTGTAGATTTTTTTATTATCAAAGAAAGTGCTATATATAAATAACCAGCCATATGAATATTATCGCAAATATCATTTCCACGAGCGTTATAAATATTCAAAAGTGCGTTTTTGAGTTTTCCTTTAAAGTCATATTTTATAACAGGATTTTCAAGTGTAAAGTCCGTTTTATTTAGTAAAATTTGTGCATCACTTCCGTTAAAACCTACCCAATAATATTCCCACGGGTCGTCACCGTCGGCACAATATGAAACTTCAGTAAACGGAAAAACTATAAAAGTATCACCCTCAACTAAATCGTATGTTGTAGAATCTACTGTAAAAGAACCTTTACCTTTCACAATATGATGGATTAGAAAATGATCACGATTTATATTTTGCATATTATAATTAGGGGGACAACGCTGAAAACCCGCACGATAAACTGCAATAGATAAGTCTTCATTATTTTTTGATCTATAGGAATATTTGTAATCCTCCACGAAAGCTAACCTCCAAGTAAAATGTAAAATAATTTAGCAAAAATACTAGTATAAATTATATCATACTTTTTATAAAATTGCAACATAATTACAAGTTCTTGAAACAAAAATTCATTGTATTTTTTGTTTTTTTAGTTTACAATGAATATAAACAGATAACAGTTTAATGTACTGAAACAAATATATTATTTTACATAAGAAAAGGAATGGTATTAATGATAACTTCTTTGCAAATTAAAAATGGGGAATTGGATTTAGCTTTAGCAAAAATTTATGGTTGTAAAAATGATGAAGCTAAAAATTATGCAGATAGAATTCTTTATGCAATTGACGGATATAACAAGACTTTTGAACCTTGTGAGGAATTTAGAATTTTCTCTGCTCCTGGAAGAACGGAAATCGGCGGAAATCACACTGACCACCAACTTGGTAGAGTGCTTTGTGCTTCTGTAAATTATGATATTATTGGTATTGTTGTGCCAAATGATAGCAATACAATTAACATTAAATCAGAAGGTCATAAGGCCGATATTGTTGATATAAACTCACTTCAAGCTAATGAAGATGAATATGGAAAATCTTTTTCTTTAGTAAAAGGAATTGCGGCTCGTTTTAAAGAAATGGGCTATGATTTACACGGATTTAATGCGTATACAATTTCAAATGTGCCAGGTGGTTCGGGACTTTCTTCCTCCGCAGCTTATGAAGTATTGGTAGGGAATATGATGAATTCACTTTTTGCAAAAGGTGAAGTTAATCCAGTTGAAATTGCTAAAATAGGTCAATATGCTGAAAATGTTTATTTTGGAAAACCTTGTGGTCTTATGGATCAAATGGCTTCTTCCGTCGGTGGAATTATCACTGTTGATTTTGCTGATAAAGAAAATCCTGTAATTGAAAAAGTTGCTGGAATGAGTGAAGATTACAAACTTTGCATTATTGATAGCTGTGTAGACCATGCAGATTTAACGGACGAATATGCTGACATTACTGTTGAAATGAGAAAAGTTGCGAATTTCTTTGGAAAAGACTATTTAAGACAAGTTGACCCTAAAGATTTTTATGCAAACCTAAAAGTTTTGAGAGAAATTGCTGGTGATAGAGCAGTTTTACGCGGAATTCACTTCTTTGGTGATAATGATAGAGTTACTGCACAAGTTGCGGCGTTAAACAATAAAGATTATAAATTATTCAATAAATTGGTTGTGGAGTCAGGACATTCTTCTTATATGTACTTGCAAAATGTTTATGTAACCACAAACCCACAAGAACAAGCTTGTTCGATTATCCTTGCTTTATGTGAGGAATTACTTAGAGAAGACGGCGGTTATCGTGTTCACGGTGGCGGTTTTGCTGGAACATTACAAGCTTTTGTTCCCAACGAAAAGGTTGAAAGTTTTAAAACATCGATGGAAAATCTACTCGAAAAAGATAAATGCCACGTTTTAAATATTAGACCTACAGGTGGTTGTGAAATAATCCTGTAAATTAGTTTTTATTTTGTATTTTATTTTGTAAAGGGGATTTATTAAATGGCTGAATTAAGATGGCATCCGTTAACTAAAGACTGGATTATGATTGCTTCTCATAGGCAAGGCAGACCGCAAATGCCTAAAGATTGGTGTCCTTTCTGCCCAGGAAGTGGGAATGTTCCTGAGGAGTATGACGTATTAAAGTATAACAACGATTTCCCTGCATTATCACAAAACCCACCTGTACCTGATGATATTGCAAACGATTTTTTCAAAACTGCTGATAGTTATGGAAAGTGTGAGGTTATCCTATATTCTTCAAACCATACGATTACAGTTCCTGAACTTCCTGTTGACCACTTAAAAAAATTGGTTGACCTTTGGGGAGAAAGATTTGAAGAACTTCGTAAAGATGAAAAGATTAAATACATATTTATTTTTGAAAATAGAGGGGAAGCTGTTGGAGTAACAATGCCTCACCCACACGGACAAATTTATGGCTATCCTTTTATTCCTAAAAAAGTTGAACTTGAAATTGATTCTTCTAAGGAATATTATCAAGAACATGGAAAATCATTGTTTGCTGACTGGCTTGAAAATGAAGTAAATGCTGGGGACAGAATTATATTTAAAAATGAGCATTTTACAGTGTTTTTACCTTACTTTTGTGAATATCCTTACGGAATTTATATTATGGCAAACTCACAAAAACAGTATATTACCGAATTTAATGAAGAAGAAAGAATTGCTCTTGCAAAGACTTTAAAAGAAGCGTCGGGCACTTTGGATAGCTTGTTTAATATGCAATTTCCATATATGATGTGTATGTACAATGCCCCTGTGAACAGCGAAGATTATAGCAAAGAATTCCGTTTTCACATTGCTTTTTATCCGCCAATGCGTTCTGCGGATAAAATTAAATTTAATGCGTCAAGTGAAACTGGTGCGTGGGCACATTGCAACCCTACTTGCCCTGAAGACACTGCGAAAGAACTACAAGATGCATATGCTAGATTTATGGAGAAGTGTGGGGAATAATCTCTTAAATCTTAATATCATTTGTCAATTGTAATCGGTTGGAATAGACTTATATGAAAGGAATAGACTTATTATGAAAAATATTTTAGTTACAGGCGGTGCTGGTTTTATTGGAAGTCATACTGTTGTTGAACTTTTAAATGACGGTTTTAACCCAATAGTTTTTGACAATTTTTTTAATTCAAGCCCTGAATCTTTAGAGGGAATTAAAAAAATTACTGGTAAAGAATTTACTTTTGTTGAAGGGGATATGTGCGTTGAAGCTGACCTTGAAAAAGTGTTTAGCGAAAATAAAATCGATGCTGTTATTCACTTTGCTGGATATAAAGCTGTTGGTGAATCGGTAGAAAAATCCCTTGCTTACTACGAAAATAATATTACTGGTACAATTAAACTGCTTAATGCTATGGAAAAATATGGTTGTAAAAAAATCGTATTCTCATCTTCTGCTACAGTTTACGGACCTACAAACCCTGTACCTTATGTTGAAGAAATGACAACTTCTGCGACTAACCCTTATGGTTGGACAAAAGTTATGATTGAACAAATTTTGAATGACCTTTGTGTTTCTGATAAAGAATTTTCAGCTATGTCACTTAGATATTTCAATCCAATCGGTGCTCACGAAAGTGGAATTATTGGGGAAAATCCAAACGGAATTCCTAATAACTTAGTGCCTTATATTGCAAAAGTTGCAATTGGAAAGTTGGAAGCTCTTAATGTGTTCGGTGATGACTACGAAACTCCTGATGGAACTGGAGTTCGTGATTATATTCACGTTGTTGACCTTGCGAAAGGCCATATTGCAGCTCTTGATTATATTAAAGATAAAACTGGGGCTGAGGCTGTGAACTTAGGTACTGGTACTGGAACAAGTGTTATCCAAGTTGCTGATGCTTATGAAGCTGCTTCGGGAGTAGAAATTCCTCGTGTTATTGCTCCAAGACGAGCTGGTGACATTGCTGAATGTTATGCAAATACTGAAAAAGCAAAAAAATTATTCAACTGGGAAGCTGAATACGGTATTGAAAAAATGTGCCTTGATAGTTGGAGTTTTATCCAAAATCAAAAGTAATTTAATGTGAGTTTTACCGCCACGAAAAAAAGTGGCGGTTTAAACCAGTATACTTTGTATACATATAATTTAAAAATAAAGTGCGGTTTTACTAAAATTTGTGCTTATAAGTTTTGTTATTATTAAAAATTGCAAAACTAATAGAAAGGAATTGTGTTAAAATGGAACAAAAAATGTCAGCTGCTACTAAGCGTGCTATTGAAAGAAATTACTTCCAAAGTCCTGAATGGTTCTGTAACTTCAGTGAATCAGAAATTACTGGACTTGAACAAGAAGAAGGTATCCACAGACGTGACCCTAGTACAGTAATTAAAGTTGGAGATTTATTCTACGTTTATTATTCAAAATCATACGGCCCACACGTTGGTTTTAACACTGGCGATGATGATGCGAAAGTTTTCCCTTGGGACTATACTGAAATTTGGTACGCTACTTCTCCTGACGGTTATGTTTGGGAAGAAAAAGGTATGGCTTTAGGTAGAGGTGAAGCGGGTGAATATGATGATAGAAGTGTTTTCACTCCTGAAATTTTACACCACGAAGATAAATTTTATCTTGTGTATCAAGTTGTAAAGCACCCTTATAAAGTAAGAAGTTTTGAAAGCATTGCAATTGCTCACGCTGATAATCCTGGAGGACCTTTCACTCGTTCAGCTGCTCCAATTTTAGAGCCTCAAAAAGACGGTGTATGGCTAACAGGAAGCGATGAAGGCAATAGATTTTTAGTAGAGAAAAAAGGTAGCTTTGACGGATTAAAAGTTCACGACCCAATCCTTTATCCATTTAAAGGGAAATTCTACTTATATTATAAAGGCGAACCAATGGGCGAACAATTCTACATGGGCGGACGTGAAACTAAATGGGGAGTTGCTATTGCGGACAACATTTTAGGCCCTTATACTAGAAGTGAATACAACCCAGTTACAAACTCAGGTCACGAAACTTGTGTTTGGAGATACCAAGACGGAATTGCTGCGTTCCTTAGAACTGACGGTGTTGAAAAGAACACAATGCAATATGCTGAAGACGGAATTAACTTTGAAATTAAATCAGTTATCCCAGGTGGACCTGAAGCTTGTGGACCTTACAGAAGTAATGACCCACTTGAACACCCACTTGACGGTATGAAATGGGGACTTTCTCACAATGTACACAGCGGATATGGTTTCCTTGTACGTTTTGATAGAAATGACCAACAAAAAATTCAATACACTGCAAATAGACCTTTTGAATAATAGAAAAAAATAATTTTTTAGTGTATTATTAATGCTTTCTTGTGTAAAAGCAGGGAAGCATTAATAGCATATAAATGAAAAGGACGGTATTTTATGAGAGGTATAGATTTTAACAAAGATTGGAAATTTACTCTTGAAGAAAAAGATAGACCACACTTAACAAGCACTCCTGATAGCGATTGGAGAACTGTTGAAACTCCTCACGATTGGAGTATTGAGTTTGACTTTGATAAAGAAAAAGGAAATGGTTGTACTGCTTATTTGCTAGGCGGTATTGGCTGGTATAGAAAGCATTTTGTCACTACAAATGAAATGGCTGACAAAGATGTAATTATTAATTTCGACGGAATTTACAACCGCTCACACGTTTATTGTAATGGTAAATTAATTTCTTTCCATGCTTACGGATTTACTCCTAAACTTTATAATGTAACTGAGTTTTTAAACCCTGTTGGTGAAGATAATGTTATCGCTGTAAAAGTTGACCATTCAAGATATTTAGATAGCCGTACTTACACTGGTTCTGGGCTTTATAGAAAAGTTTCTATGGAAATTTTACCGAAAGTAAGAATTCCTGTTTGGGGAACTTTTATTACAACAAGTGACGTTTTAACTGACACTGCAAAAGCAAGTCTTGAAATAAAACTTGAAAATAAAACTTGCTGTGCTACCGATGTTACATTGAAAACTGTAATTTTGGACGCAAGCGGAAATGCTGTCGCTAATACAAGCAGTGAAACTTACATCGGTGCTAGTGAAACACAAACTATTTCACATAAACTTGAAGTGAAAAATCCTGTTTTATGGAAAATTCATAATTCTTATGGCTATAAAGCGATAACTTCTGTTTTAATTAAAGATGAAGTAGTTCAAAGCTATGAAACTAAATTTGGGTTTAGAGAATTTTATTTTGATAAGCACAAAGGTTTCTTCTTTAACGGAAAACATGAGTATGTAAAAGGTGTTTGCTTGCATATGGACGCAGCTCCAGTTGGAACAGCTGTCCCAGAAGATGTGTGGAGAATTAGACTTGAAACATTAATCGAAGGTGGTTGTAACGCTATTAGAACTGCTCATAATCCAGTTTCTGAAGACTTCCTTGACCTTTGTGATGAACTAGGACTTCTTGTGCAAGAAGAATTTTTCGATGAATGGGACTTCCCTAAAGATAAAAGGGATAACTGTACACAAAAGCAAGAAAATATTGATTTCTTATCAGAGCCTTATTGTGAATATTTCAAGAAAGAAGCACGAGAAGAAATTCACGCTGTTGTTTTAAGAGATAGAAACCACCCTTCAATTTTCCAATGGAGTATTGGTAACGAAATTGAATGGACTTATAGAAAAAATGTTGATGCTACAGGATATTTTTCTGCTAATACAAACGGAAATTATTTCTGGACATTGCCACCACTTTCTAAAGATGAAATTCGTGAGAAAATTCAAAATCTTCCTGAAGAAGAATATGAAATGGGCAAGACTGCAAAAAAATTGGTTAGATGGACAAAAGAAGTTGACACAACTCGTCCTGTAATTGCAAACTGTATCTTCCCAAGCTGTTCTTATGAAAGTGGATATACTGACGACCTTGATATGGTAGGATATTCTTATCGTCAAGTGGTTTACGAGTATGGTTATAAGAATTATCCTCAGCCAATTATGGGGACTGAAAACGTTCCTCAATGGCAAGAATGGCGACAAATTCTTGAAAAAGAATACGTTCCTGGCGTTTTCTTATGGTCGGGTATTGATTACCTAGGTGAAGCGGGTCACAACGGTGGAAGATGGCCAGCTAAGAGCACTGTTTCAGGTATGCTAACTTGCGCTGGTTTCCCAAAAGGTTCATATTTTATGTTTAAGAGCCTTTGGACTGAAAAACCAATGGTTCACATAGAAACTCAAACTATGGAAAAATCATTGTATAAACTTGAAGGTGACAAGGTTGTAGAAAAAGTTACTGATTCTTGGAAAACTCGCCTTTGGGCATGGCAAGATGTTAACCAATTCTATAATTATAACGAGGGTGAATTAGTAGCTGTTGAAGTTTATACAAACTGCGATACTGTTACTTTATATCAAGATGGAAAATCTCTTGGAACTCAAAAACTTCTTGATAATGATGACAGAATTTGCAAGTGGGCAGTTAATTACACTAAAGGTGAAATCAAAGCTGTTGGTGAGAAAAACGGTGTGACTGTGGAAGAAACTTATTTCTCTGCAACTGAGGCTGTTGGTGCTGTAATGACTGCAAATAAAACAGAAGTTACTACTGAATTTGACAGTGTTGCTCACGTTGTATTGCAAATGGTTGACGAAAAAGGCAACCCAGTTAAACACACTGAAAAGAAATTTGTTTACAAAATTGACGGACCAGGAAAAATTGTTGCTGTTGATAACGGTGATTGCAATTCAGTTCAAAAATTCCAATCTGATACTTTAGAAACGTTCACTGGTAGAGGGCTTGTAATCGTAAGAGCTACGGGAGTAGGTGAGTTTACTTTATCTGCTGAATGTGAGGGAGTGAAAGTTGCTCCGATAACATTTAAAGCTGTTTAGAATATAATAAAGGCTGTGCTAAAATTTAGCACAGCCTTGTTTTTATTAATCATTCATTTGTTTTCTAGCAAAATTTCTAATCGCTTCAAAACTTTCGTTACTCAAATCATGCTCAATTTTACAAGCATCTTTCATAGCGATTTCAGATGGAACTCCCAAACTTTCCAGCCAACTTGTGAAGAAAACATGCCTTTCATACATAGAAATAGCAAGTTCTTCGCCCTTTTCGGTAAGGTCAATCTCTTTGTTACCGTTCATTGTAATATAACCTTCGTTAAGAAGTTGTTTCATAGCCACGCTTACGCTGGGTTTCGAATATCCAAACTCAAGTGCAATGTCGATAGAACGTACAGTAGAATTTTTCTTTTTTAAAATATAAATTGTTTCCAAATAATCTTGGCCAGAAGAATGTATACTCATAAAAATGCCCAATCCTTTCTTGATTGTTTTAATAGGACTAAAGTTCAGCGTTTATAAAACTTTATTTTAGAATAAAGCTCCAAAACGATAATTTTTTTCTATTTAAATACCTTGTCCATTATACAACTTTTTATTAATTATGTCAAATTATCCTTTAAAATAAATAATTTCTTTGGGTGGAGTTTGGTGCTTTGAAATGATTTTTTCCATCCAAATTACATCAATCCACTCATCTTTAAAACCACAATTTGTAAATTTTGCTACAGTTTTAAATCCCATTTTCTCGTGGAATAATTCACTGTCCCTAGTGTGGCAAGAAATGCAACTATATAAATTATAAATATTCATTTCTTTCAAGGCGTTTTCTAGATGGAGCAAAAGTTTTTTTCCGATTCCACGTCCCGAAAATCCATTTTTAAGATAAATTGTAATTTCCGATGACCAATCATATGCAGGGCGACCTCTTAAAATATTTCCGTATGCAAAGCCTACGATTTCGCCATTTAACTCCGCTACAAAATAGGGGAATTTCTTTTGGACAACTTCCATTCGGGATAAAAATTCTTCCAAAGTTGGCGGTTCAATCTCAAAGGTTACCTTGGAATTTTCTACATAATATTTGTATATTGAAAGAAGTTCAGGTCCATCTTCTTTAGTTGCTACTTTAAAAATTAGTTTGTTGTCAGTCAATTTTTTCTCTCCTTAAAAATTCTATTTTGTTAATTTATTATACCACAAAGAAAAAACAGTTTCAAGGAAAAAGAGAGATTTCCTTAAAACTGTTAAGAGAAATTAATAATTATAAACTTTTAATTTAGTAAGTCGATAAAATCGGAATGAACATAACCAGTTTTATTTCCATACTTCACATAATACCAATTCCCCAGCTTTTTCAGCACCATAAGTCTATTTCCGTTTGGAATTCTCCCAACTACTGCCGCTGACATAGAAGGGTAACGTCTAATGTTTAAATTTCCGCTGTTAAGTACAACAACTCCGTCACGCATATCGGTAGGATTTACAAAAGGAACACCAAAATATTCACAGATTGAAAGTACAATATTTTTTGCAATGGGTTCAATATTTTCCTTTATCCAAGTAGCATCTTCCTCATTATCGTGATAAGCTATTTCAATTAAAACTGAGGGAACTTTTACTTGAGTAACCTCTGCAAGAGAGTTTGTAGGCAAAATTCTTATGTCATCTGGGTTATAATAAATTAACTTTAGGTTATCTGCAACAATTTGAGCAAAAATTTTACTCCACTTGTTGTTTGGATTGTAATAAACGTCCGAACCTTGCAACTGCCCCGATAGATTTTCTGGGGAAGCGTTTGAGTGTAGGGAAACGTGCAAATCAACATCGCTGTTATTTGATTCATCAATTGAAGTTCTCGCTGTCATTTCGGGAGTATTTCGAACATAGTCGATATTGCTAGCTTTTAAGTAAGGCTCCATAGCATCGGCAATTAAATTCATATAGTATTCTTCTGTACCGCCATTTACATATAAATTTCCTTGCTGTGTTGAGGGGGATAAATATATCTTGTTCATTATAAATTCCGTCCTTTCAGTATTTATACAATATTATAAAAATATATGCACTACATTATATGAAAAATACTGATAAAAAGTGAATAATAATGTACACTAACACGATTTAAAGTTCTACACTTTAAATCGAGAAAATTTAACTTGACAATTAGCACTATAAAGTGATAAAATATATTATATTATTAAATAAAAAGGATTTGAATAAAATGATAAATAAAATTGGTGTTGTAGGTTTAGGATTAATCGGTGGTTCAATGGTAAAAGCCCTCAAAGGTAAAAAATACGACGTTTTCGGGGCAGATATTTCTAGTGAAGTAATTTCTAAAGCTATTGCTGATGAAGTTATAAAAGAGGAATTAACGGCAGAAAAAATGAGTGAATGCGACGTTATAATTATCGCAATCACTCCAAATGCTGCTATTGAATTTATAAAAAATAATGCTTGCAATTTTAAAGAAAATGCCATAGTTTGTGACTGTTGTGGTGTTAAAGAAATTGTTTATGACGAAGTTTTTGAAATGCTTAAAGAGAAAAATATTAGCTTTGTAGGCGGTCACCCAATGGCTGGGCGAGAAGTTTCTGGTTATGACAATTCTCTTGAAGATTTGTACAAAAATGCAAGTATGATTTTGTGCGAGGATCAAGGAACTGACAAAAAATCCATTGAAATTTTGTCCGAAGTATTCTTGAATGTAGGGTTTAAACAGATTACAATTTCAACTTCAAAAAGACATGATGAGATAATTGCTTTCACTTCGCAGTTAGCCCACGTTGTTTCAAACGCTTATGTAAAAAGCGATATTTCAAAAACTCACTTAGGTTTCTCAGCGGGAAGTTACAAGGATTTAACAAGAGTTGCAAAACTCAGCGTTCCAATGTGGACGGAATTATTTTTACTAAATAAAGATAGTTTGACAAAAGAAATTGACGATTTAGCAGATAGATTGCTTGAATATTCAAAGGCAATTAAAAATGGTGATGAAAAAGAGTTGTCAAAACTTCTTCAAGATGGTGTTGAGCTAAAAGAATTACTTGGCTAGTCCGTCAATTGCATATAAATTAAGCTCCCAAGCGGGGATATAAGGGGATTGTCTTAGGTAAAATTTGTAGTTAGGATTGATTTTTTTTAGCAGTAAAGGTAATTTGATTATGTCTTCACTTTTGTGATATAAAGCCAATTTTAACTTTGGTGTGTGATTTTGCAAAGTTTTTTCACTTCCCAAAAGTGCTTCGTATTCAACGCCTTCAACGTCATATTTTATATAGGTAGCTTTTTCGCCCTTTAAAATGCTGTCAACACTTCTTGCTTCCATGTCGATTTCATCTTTTTTAACAAAATTATTTTTGGAAACAGTGGATTGTCTACTAGAAAGGTTGGAGAATTTTAAAGTGCAGTCTTCTTCCCAAATTGCACAGTTGAAAGCTTCACAATTTTCCAGTAAATCAGTAGTTTTAAGCAGTTTCTTAAAGTTCTTTTTATCAGGTTCAACTACTTTTATTGAGGAGTAAGAACTTTCAGTAAGCTCTAAAAACTCGCGGACAGTATCACCGTTATAACCGCCTAAATCAAGATAATCTTCATTTTTATTTAGCTTGAGCAAATCGGTTAAATCCCTTTGTGGATTAGTGAAATTTTCCAGCAAATATTTAATTTTTCCAGTGATTTTATTTTTTATTGTGTCGGTTAAAACTTTTCTTGAAAGGTCATCTTCAAGCATATTATAAACAGTGTTAAAGTCATTTATATTTTCGGTTAAAAACTCTTTTGTGAAAAGAATTTCTCCCAAAACAGGAACGTCGGGCACAACTAATTTATAATTTTTATCAAGTTCAATAATTTTATTGATAAGTTTTTCATATCCAGCGGCAAAAGCGAGTACAATAATAAAGTCTTCAACTTTTTCTTCGATTTCCGATAATTTGTGGACTAGATGCCCTTGGAAAGAATGTCCACGAACGTATTCGTCGCTTGCAAAAAAACCTGCACAAGGGATTTTAAATCGCTCAAATCTGCTGAGGATTTTCATTGCACCGTCACCCATTCCGAAAACAAATATTGGTAAGTCGGTATTTTGCAGATATTCCCAAGAGCTTTCTAGGGCGAGAAATTCCTCTAAATTAAGGTGTAAATTTTTCATTTAAATACCATTCCTTTCGGCATGTTTTTATTCTTCCTTTTCAAAGTATGAATAATCTATGAATTTTGCGTGTTAACTAGAAAATATTGTTATTTTACTTTACAAAATCATTATTCAAGTGTATAATGTTAATGTTCATATTTTTTTGAGTTAAAGCGTAAAAACAAAAATTATGTCATTTTGTTGATAGTTTTTTTATATTCAATTCCCCAAATTGCCATAGTTTCAATGATTGGTTTTAGGCTTTTTCCAAGGTCGGTAAGGGAATACTCAACTTTAGGAGGAACTTGTGCATAGACTTTTCGGTTTACAAGTTCATTTTCTTCCATTGTTCTTAAATTTGCGGTTAAAACTTTTTGTGAAATTCCGTTTAATGACTTTTTTAGTTCTCCAAAACGTTTTGTTCCGTCCATTAAATCCCTTAGTATAAGAATTTTCCATTTATCGCTTATTAATGTTAAAGTGGTTTCCACAGGGCAAGCGGGTAAATTTTCTTTCATAATATGAACTTTCCTTTCCAATAAACCTTTTAAAACTGCAATAGTTTCTTTTGGGTAACTATAGCACAATATAGTGCCTACTTTACAAATTGGTACTACTTCACTTATTATAATATAAAGAAATAATGTTGTCAATGACATTGTTTTTAAAAAAATATTTTACAAAAAGGAGAAAATGATTATGAAAAAAATTCTAACTACACTTTTATCTGCAATTATATTGGCTACAACTTTGGTGGGTTGTTCAAGTGGCGACTCTGCTAATGGCGATAGCGACGTTTTAAGGGTAGGAATTGACTTAAAATTCCCTCCATTCTCTTATGTTGATGACGAGGGGAAACCTGCTGGGTTTGAACCTGAAATTGCTCTTGCTTTTGGCGAATTTATGGGCATGGAAGTGGAAATTGTTAACACTGACTTCTCATTATTGCTTGCTGCTTTAGACACTGGTGACGTTGATATTTTGATTGCTGATATGTCAAAAACTGACGAAAGAGCGGAAAAAGCTGACTTTTCCAACCCTTATAGATATACAAACACTCTTGCTTTAGTTAATAAAGATTTTGCTGAGACTAACAATATTACAGATGAGATGAGTGAAGAAGATTTCTTTGCTCTTGAAGGTGCAAAATTCACTGGACTTGCGGGAACAAAAGGTGTTTATTACCCACAAAGTTTTGGTGTTGATGTAACTGAAGTTACTGAAATTGGAACAGGTTTAATTGAAATTTCAAGCGGACTTTCCGACATTTTAGTTGCTTCAAATGAAGTTCATGGTTTCCACGCTGCTGACCCTGACAACACTATTGTATATGGAGGAATAAAAGAGCAAACAGCTTCAAATTTTGCTGTTAAAAAAGGGAATACTGAACTTTTAGAAAAAGCTAATGAATTCATCGCATCAATGTATGAGGACGGCGGATTTTACGACCAAATCAGCGAAAGATATGATGTAATAGTGGGCGAGTTCTTACAAAATCCTGAACTTGGACTTGACTATATAATCAATCCTGCTGAATAAAATTCATATAAAAGATAAAAAGAGGACATTTTAATGAGAAAAAAATTGGATACAATACAATATTTAGTGGTGATAATTATTTTCACTGCAATTATTGGAATTGCACTTGCTTTTACAATTGAAGAACCGCGTTATGACTTGATTTTCAGTAGTAAAAACCTACTCATTGAAAGTTTTATTACAACGATAATTTTAAGTTTAATCACTTTAGTGGGAGCGTTAGTTTTTGGTTTTGTATTGTTTGTAATGCTACGTTCAAAAATCACTGTAATTCGTGCAATTTCCGTTGTGTTTAACGAAATTATTATGGGAACTCCTCTTTTAGTTATGATTTTCCTTGTAGTTTACCCTTTAGGGCAGCTTGTGGGAAGCACTGATAAATTATTTCTTGGTGTACTTGCTTTAATTTTATACAATAGTCCTTATGTTGCAAATGCTTATGAAACTACTGCTGCTGTTGTTACTGAGGAACAATACACTGTTATGGATTTGTATCAGTTTAAATGGTATCAAAAGTATATGTACATTATTTTGCCACAAATGGTGAAACCTTTTATCCCTTCTCTTGTGAATAATCTTTCAAGTGTTATTAAGGGTTCCGCCCTTTTGAATGTAATTTCAATTGGTGAGATTACTTACATTATTACAACTGTTTCGAGTAAAAATTTTGCTTTTATTGAGGGTTATTATATAATGTGGTTGATGTATTTAATTATAACAATTCCACTTTCACTTTTAGCGAAATTTATTGGGAAAAGGGTGTAGAATTAATGGAAATAAGAGTATCAAATTTATCAAAAGGCTATCTAAAACAACCCGACGTATTAAAAGATGTTAGCTTTGAGATTAAAGATGTAAAATGTGTTGGGATAATTGGGGAGTCCGGCTGTGGGAAATCTACCATGCTTAGACAATTAGCTGGAATTGAGGACCCTGACAATGGTGAAATAGTTATAAATGGACTTTCGCCGATAATAAATAAAAAAGTTTTTCAAGAAAAAATAGGTGTAGTTTTTCAAAAACACAATTTGTTTCCACATTTAACTGTTAGAAAAAACATTACTTTAATTCTTGAAAAAATAAAAAAAATAGATAAAAATTCGGCAAATAAAAGAGTGGAAGAAGTGTTAAAAGAACTTTTTATCCAAGGAATTGCAGAGAAAAAACCTAACGAAATTTCAGGGGGGCAGGCTCAACGTGCTTCTATTGCTAGGGCATTGTCAACTAATCCTGAACTTTTATTTTTAGATGAACCTACGGGAGCGCTTGACCCGATTTTAACTGACGAAGTTTTGAAATCTGTTAAAGCTTTGAAAAAGTCGGGGCGAGATTTTATATTTGTTACACATGAAATGGACTTTTTAAGGGAGTTTGCTGATTATGTAATTTTTATGAAAGAGGGAGAAATTTGCGAACAAGGCTCTGCCGAAATTTTGCAAAATCCATCGACGCAAGAACTCTCGGAGTTTTTGAAAATAGAAAAAAACGATTATAAAGGAATGGGGAAAAAATAATGAAAACAAATCGTGTAATGGTCTTAGTAGTTGGTTCGGTGATGCAATTGTTACTTGGTATAATTTATGTTTGGAGTATGTTTGTTGCACCCGTAACTGAATTTTTTGGAATGACAGTAGAAAGTGCTAAATTAACTGCAACTTATATGCTTGCTTGCTTTGTGCTTGGAATTCTTTTGGGAGGAAGATTACTTAACAAAATTTCTTCCCAAAAAATAACGCTAATTGGTGGTCTTTTGCTTTCTGTTGGTATGGCTTTGACTGCACTTTTACCAGCTAATATGGGCGTGCTTATTTACTTTACATATGGCGGAATTGGTGGAATTGGTGTTGGTATGGGTTATAATTCAATTCTTACTGCTTCACAAAAACATTTCCCTGATAAACGTGGACTTGCGACAGGAATTTCAGTTTGTACTTTTGGATTTTCAACAGTAATTTTTGCTCCACTTATTCCTGTTTTAACTGGAAGTATTGGTTTGCAAAACACTTTATTTTTACTTGCTGGAATTGGTTTAGTTGTAACACTTGCTTGTTTTTCTTTCATTTCAATGCCCGAAGCGGGTGCTGCAAATGCAAGTTTTACAGGAAAACAATTTGAAACTAAGGAAATGCTTAAAACGAAAGAATTTTACTTTATCGCAGTGTCAATGATGTTTGGTATTTCTTTGTACTTTATTTTAAACCCATCTTTCAACACCCTTGCACAGGAAAGAGGGCTTACTGCTGAACTTGCTACTGTTATGGTAATGCTTACTGGTATTGCAAATGCTTTGGGAAGATTGTTTTTCCCACTTTTATCCGATAAGGCGGGTATTAAAATTGCAGCTTCTTCACTAGGATTTTTGACAGCAATTTCAGGTTTTGCGTTAATTTTCATTAGCGGAATTCCATTGATGATAGCAGTAATTTTAACTGCATTTTGTTACGGCGGTTTTTCTGGAACTTACCCAATACTTACAGGTAAAACTTTTGGACTTAAAAATATCGGTTCAAACTATGGTATGGTAATGGTTGGATTTGCACTTTCAGCTTTAGTTTTCCCAACGGTTCTATCATTTGTACCAGATATGACAATGAAATTTGTTATTCTTAGTATTTTGGCGTTAGTTTCAGCGGGCTTGATTTTACCACTTAAAAAGAGTTAGTAAAAATTAAATACAAATTAAAAACCGACAAAAACTATTTATATAAATAGTTTTTGTCGGTTTAATTTTGTGTTATCTTCTTGCTTTATTCACAACGTGGTAAACTGATTTTGAAACTGTACCGCCGATTACTGTAGTAGTAACAGCTTCCACAATCCCGTTTATCCCTATAAATGCAATCATGAATGCTACAGGGTTTAAACCGCCACTGTTGAAAGTTTCTGCGAAAGTTTCGTTGTTGAAGAAAAGTAAAACCATTCCTCCGACGAAAATTAATGTATTAAATAATGCTGAGGCTAGGCTAGCAAGGGCAAAGGACATAACTTTCGTTTTATCAATTTTTTTGAGTAATTCAAAAATAAGCCCTGATAAAAATCCCGCACAAACTCTAGGTACTAAGCATACAATTAACGTGAAAATTGGGTTAATTTGCAATAAAAATGCTCCGAAAGCGCTGTATCCAAAACATTGGATAAAACTGATTATTCCAAAAACTCCCCCTAAAAATGCCCCGTATTTTTTACCAAGCATTATCGCCCCTATTGCGACTGGGATTGGAACTAAGGTGATTTCAATTGCCCCGAATTTGATTGCGATAAAGGAAAGCACCACTATTATCGCAGAAAATATGGCTAATTGAACCATTTTGTGTGTTTTTTTACTGTTTGACATAAAATCCTCCAAGCTGTTGTTTGCAACTTTTTCGCAATACAACGCATAAAATTTTTATCAATTGTAATTTGTAATTTGTATTCTAGTTATTCTTTTTGTAGATTTCGTATAGTCCGTCAAGAAGCAAATTTGAGTCGATTGAAAGCTTTGTTTTGCAGTGGACAGCAATGCTTTGAGCAAGTCCACCAGATACTACAACTGTCGCATTATCGCCTAGATATTCACGATAACGTGCTACCATTCCGTCAATCATTGAGGCAGTTCCAAGGACAACTCCCGACTTCATACAATCAACAGTGTTTGTGCCAATGACGATGTCACTATCAAGCTCAGTGTCAATATGTGGAAGTTGTGCAGTTTTGCTAGAAAGTGCGTTTAGCGAAACTTTCACTCCAGGGACAATTGAACCGCCGATAAGCTCGCCTTTTTCGTTAATAGCGGAAATTGTTGTGGCTGTACCAAGGTCGAAAATAATCAGTGGTGAGCCATATTTTTTAATTGCTCCCACAGCGGCGCAAACTAGGTCAGCTCCCAAAGCTGCTGGATTGTCAATTTTAATATTTAATCCAGTTTTTATACCAGGACCTACTACTAAAATTTTGCATTTCAAAAGCTTATTTAATGCTCTTTTTAAAACAGAAATCAAAGGTGGAACAACACTTGA
The DNA here is from genome assembly GCA_964370845.1 of uncultured Oscillospiraceae bacterium. GTDB lineage: Bacteria > Bacillota > Clostridia > Oscillospirales > Ruminococcaceae > CAYJLB01. The sequence goes on along the minus strand of CAYJLB010000015.1, from coordinate 18,145 downwards.
AATGATAACTCCGTCAAAATGATGTGGCATAAATCCATACAATTTCATAAGCCCAGAGAGTTCTATCGCATACTGATCCTCTGTTTTAGAAGTTTCAGTTGAAATTCGTGAGGTGAATTTTAGTTTTTCTCCCTCATACCCGCCAAGGACAATGTTTGTGTTGCCAACATCTACAGTAAGTACCATTTTTTTCAATTCCTTTCAAATAACAATTGATAGAATTATTATACTTCAAATTCACATAAAAATCAAGCAATTAGAAAAATTTTGCCTAATGAAAAATATTGCGTATAAGCTAAAAGTTTCGCTCAAGCATTTTTAACAGATTATAATTTTAATAGTGAAGTAAAATAATTTGTACTGAAAGAAAAAAATATCGGCATTATATACAAAAGTTTGTACACATATCGCTTAATGTGAATAAAAAATTAACTTTTAGTCTAATATTCCTTGACATAAATGCAATAATGTTATAAAATAATATATATTGCATTTTTATGACCTAAGTATATTAGTACATAGTTTATTGCATATATTAAAATAAATAAAAGGAGGAGATTTTACCTAATGGACACTGTAACAGTTATACTGTTTTGTGCAGTTGCATTTATAGTTGGTGCCGCTATTGGAGGAGCAATCCTATTTAAAATGGGCATTTCATATAGACGCAAAAACGCAGAAGCTGCTATTGGCTCTGCTGAAAAAGAAGCTGAAAGAATAGTTGAAGAAGCTAAGAAAAAAGCTGAAACTACTAAAAAAGAAGCATTAATTGAAGCAAAAGAAGAAATTCACAAAAACAGAACAGAATCAGAAAAAGAATTAAAAGACAGACGTGGCGAAATTTCAAGACAAGAACGAAGAATTCAACAAAAAGAAGAAAACCTTGACAAAAAACTTGACAATATGGAGAAGAAAGAAGAACTACTTCAAAATAAAGTTAAGCAAGCGGACGAAAAACTTGATGAGGCTGAAACAATTAAGAAAAGCCAAATCGATATTTTGGAAAGAATTTCAAGTTTCTCTCTTGAACAAGCTAAAGACCACTTACTTAGAATGGTGGAAGACGGGCTTAATCACGAAAAAGCTCTTAAAATTCAAGCTTATGAACAACAACTTAAAGAAAATTGTGAGGATTTAGCTAGACAGCAAATCTCTCTTGCAATTGCTAGATGCGCCGCTGACCAAGTTTCAGAGGCTGCGGTTTCGGTAGTTCCTTTACCTAGTGATGAAATGAAAGGTAGAATTATCGGGCGTGAGGGTAGAAATATTCGTACCCTTGAAACTTTAACAGGTGTTGATTTGATTATCGATGATACTCCTGAAGCAATTACACTTTCTTGTTTCGATCAAGTTAGACGTGAAATTGCTAGAATTGCACTTGAAAGACTTATTACTGACGGAAGAATTCACCCAGCTCGTATTGAAGAAATGGTTGATAAAGCTAAACGTGAAGTTGAACACGTTATTAAACAAGAAGGCGAAAGAGCTATTCTTGAAACTAATGTACATGGCTTAAACCCTGAAATTGTACGTTTACTTGGAAGACTACGCTATAGAACAAGTTATCGTCAAAATGTGTTAAACCACTCAATTGAAGTTGCTCACCTTGCGGGAATGATGGCTAGTGAACTTGGAGTTGACCCAAATATGGCTCGCCGTGCTGGACTTTTACACGATATTGGTAAAGCTCTTAGCCACGAAATTGAAGGTTCACACGTTCAAATTGGTGTTGATGTATGTAAGAGATACAAAGAAAACCCTGAAATTATTCATGCTGTTGAGGCACACCACGGTGATGTTGAAGTTAAATCAGTTATTGCAGCGTTAGTACAAGCTGCCGATGCTATTTCAGCTGCTCGCCCAGGTGCTAGAAGTGAAAACTATGAAAGCTACATTAAACGACTTGAAAAACTTGAAGAAATTTGTACTTCATTTGATGGAGTTGAAAAATCTTTCGCTATTCAAGCAGGTCGTGAAGTTAGAATTTTGATTGCTCCTGAAAAACTTAACGATGAAAAAATGATTATTGTTGCTAGAGAAATTGCTCAAAAGATTGAAAATGAAATGGAATATCCAGGCCAAATTAAAGTTCATCTTGTTAGAGAAAGCAGAGCTATTGAATTTGCAAAATAATTTATAAATAATTTTCCAAAACACTCTGAAAGTTAATTCTTTTAGGGTGTTTTTTTGCACTTTTTACAAATGTTAAAATAATTAATCTAAAAATAGTACATAATAGGTTTTGGGTAGATATTTCTTTGTATACATACAAAAATATTATCTAAATATTAATATATTTTGTACAAAATAATATAATATTAATCAAAATGAAACAAAATGCCATATTTCCGCAACATTATTGCATTGTATTCAAACGTGAAATGTGATAAAATAATAAACGTAGTCAGTGTGTTTTAGTGCAAAATACACATAAATTTATTAACTCGTTTTGGGAGAGCAAACCGAAAACGAAAATATTAAAACTATGGAGGAAATGAAAATGAAAAAAGTTCTAGCCCTTATATCTGTATTTATTTTGGCAGCTACTGCAATGGTAGGATGTTCATCAGATTCAGGTTCATCTGACGGCACAACTGCTCCTAGCACAACAGCTAATGCTGGTGGCGAAACTACTGAAGGCGGAGATCCTGCTCCAGTAGAAAAAGAAGATTTCACAATTACAATGCTTTATTCCGATAATGCAAACTATGCATATGACGAAGATTGGATGATTTGGGACATTATTTATGAAGCAACTGGTTGTATTATTGACCCAATCCCAACTCCTGAATCTGACTATAACACAAAAGTTCAAACTGCTTTCAATACTGGTGAATTGCCAGACGTTGTTACTAAATATTTTGTAAACAATGAAGAAATTAACTCAGGAATGGTTCTTGCAATGAGCGATTACTGGGATCAAATGCCAAACTTCCAAGCTTATGTTGAAGAATATGGCGTTCAAGAATACTTAGACATCACTGCTGCTTCTGACGGAAAAACTTATTTTGTTCCTACAAAAGCTAATAAATTCCCTATGGCTAGCCATAACTGGATGATTAGAACTGACGTATTTGCAGAAAATAATATCCCAGTTCCTACAACTTTAGATGAAGTTTATGAAGCTGGCTTAAAACTAAAAGAAATTTACCCTGAATCAACTCCTATCACAAACCGCTTTTCTCAAGCTAACTTGATGGAAGGTATTGGTAGAGGATTTGACGTTGCAGCTGGTTGGGGCTTCTCAGCTCACACTGGTATGCTTTATGACCACGATGCTGGAACTTGGGAATTCTCACCAACTACACAAAATTGGCGTGAAATGGTTACTTATATGAATAACTTGTACACTAATGGTGTTCTTGACATCGAATGGAATACTCTTGATTCAACAGTTTATGAACAAAAAGTAACTACTGGTCAAACTTTCATTCTTTATGACTGGTCACAAAACGTTATTCGTTACCACAACGAAGGTAGAAAAACTGATGAAGACTTTACAATTGAAACAATTGTAGCTCCAGAAGGTCCATATGACCACGCTATCAACCCAGCTCCAATCTTTACTCAACAATGGGCTGTTTCTTCAAGCATCGTTGACAAAGATTACTTTGATAACTTCCTAGCATTCCTTGACTGGGGTTACACTGACGAAGCTGAAATCGCTATGACATTTGGACAAGAAGGCGTTTCATACGAAATTACTGAAGAAGGTACATACAACTGGATCGACCAAGCTAACAACGACTGGTATGCTAAAGCTGGTTTAGACAATAACTCACTAACTATCCGTCAACATGAAGATACTCTTTATGCTCAAATTAGCACTAACGACGTTGCTGCTCTTGACGAACAAGTTCAATATCTAGAACTTCCACAACCATCTTCACCATTAAATGCTGAAGAACAAGAACAATTCGTATTTGAATGTGTTGGTCTATCTGACTATGTAACTACAAATATGATGGCATTCATCGAAGGTCAAACTCCTATTACTGATGAAACTTGGGCTGAATACGTTGCTGGCTGTGAAGATAAAGGTTCAATCTGGTTAGATGATACTTACAATGCAGCTGAAGGTAGAAGATAATTATTCTATGTTTTAGAAAAATTTGATTTAAAAATTTTAATAACTCCACTGATTTTCGGTGGAGTTATTTTCTTTAATAAAATTTTAAAAAAGTCTAAATAGTTGTTGAATTTTTTTTAAAAATGTAGTATAATAAAATGGTTAATAAATTAATTAAAAAATTATAGTATACTTTGGCATTTAAATTAATTGCAAAAAGAAAGGAATTTACGGAAAATGAATAATAAAAAATTTATAATTGCTACAGATTCTACTTGTGACTTGCCAAGCGAGATTATGTCCGCAAATAATATTGTTAATGTTGGACTTGTATATCGTATCAAAGATAGAGATTATCGTGAGGGTGAAAAGGGTCTTTCTTTTGATGAATTTTATACTTTAATGAGAGAAAAACATATGTCAAGCACTTCTCAAGTTACTCCTGGAGAATTTGAACATATTTTTACACCTGTTTTAGAAAAGGGACTGGACATACTTTATATTGGATTTTCTTCGGGGCTAAGTGGAACTTTTAGTAGCTCGCAAATTGCTACTGAAACTTTACTTGAAAAATATCCTGATAGAAAAATTATCACTGTTGACAGTTTATGCGCTTCTTTAGGGCAAGGTTTGTTGGTTTACAAAGCAATTGAAATGTACAACGATGGCAAATCTATGGAAGAAATTGCTAAGTGGGTTGAAGATAACAGATTAAATATGTGTCACTTATTCACTGTTGACGATTTAATGTTTTTACATCGTGGTGGACGTGTTTCAAGAACTTCTGCTATTGCGGGTTCAATCCTTGGAATTAAGCCTGTTTTACACGTTGACAATGACGGTCATTTAATTCCTGTGTCAAAAATTCGTGGAAGAAAGCAATCTATTCACTGGATGCTTGACGAAATGGAAAAACGTGTTGGAAACTGGGAAAACAGCACTTTTGCAATATCTCACGGTGATTGCTTGGAAGATGCAATGTACTTAAAAAATCTTGTTACTGAAAAGTTTAACATTAAAAATTGTATTATTAGACACACGGGGACAGTTATTGGTGCTCACTCAGGGCCTGGAACTTTAGCTTTATTTTTCCTTGGTGACTATAGATAAAATCATAACAAAAAGGTGATAGGAAACTGAAATTGTTTCCTATCACCTTAATTTTTTTTAGAAGAAATATTGCTCGCCGATTTCAATTGCTTTTTGGGTCAATAAGTCACGTTCTTTTTGTGTTATTGGCTGTAAAATTTCGTTCAAATGTTCTACTGCAAAAGAAAAACACTCGTAATTTCCAGGCATAACTAAAGCGTGTGCGCCACATTCTAAAGCGAATTTTAATGCGGCAATTCTAAACTCTGTATCTTCCTTATAAATGGGCTTGCACCAAGATTTTGGATAGATTGAAAGTGCTTTTTCCTCCTTGCTTGCCCACGCTCTGTGAACAAGTCCTTTCATTCCTAAAATCCCCATATTTTTTTCCTTACAAACAGGGAGAATTTTCTTTCCAAAATCTTTTTTTGTGTAAAGTCCCCAATTTATAGGGAATAAAATTGTTTCAAAATCGTAGTGTTCTAAGGCTCTTAAAGCAGCTTCTTCACTGTGACAAGTGATACCAAGATGCTTTAACACACCTTCTTCCTTTGCTTTAAGGATAGTTTCAAAAGCACCGCCTTTAGCAAAGACTTTGTCTACTTCTTCCACAGTTGTGATAGAATGAAGTTGATACACATCGAAATGGTCGGTGTGGAGTAGCTTTAGAGAAGTTTCAAGGTCTTTTTTTGCACCCTCGCTATCTCTTTCGGTAGTTTTACAAGCTAGAAAAACATCTTTTCTAAAAGGTTTTAGTGAGTTTCCTAACTTTTCCTCTGCGTCTTGATAAGTTGGAGCAACATCGAAATAGTTGACTCCATTTTTTATTGCAAATTCAACATATTGGTCGGACAAATCTTGCCCATCGGACATAGAAATTATTCCACCATAGAAAATTTTTGAAATTTCAAGTCCCGATTTTCCTAAAAGTACTTTTTCCATAACCTTCTCCATTTCTCAATTTAACTGCACTATTTAGACTTTTTCTTTGATTTCTTATCTTTTTTCTTTTTAGGTTTTGGTGCCATACGATAATATGTTTGTGTTAAATCCAAAATTCTAGCTTCGATTTCAGGAGTGAAGTCAGATTTTTTGCATCTATATTCCCAGTTTCCACCCAGAGTTGACGGAATATTTATTCTTGTGCTATCGTCAAGTTCCATATAATCTTGCCACGGAATAATAACCGTGTCAGCGCAAGATGCAAACAAAGATTTTATCATAGCCGCTGGAACTTTTTTCGCAGAATTTACATCAAGGTAGCTCTTACAGTGCTTTCTTGTCTTTTTATCAGCTAAATTCCACCAGCCAACAACAGTTGAGTTGTCGTGAGTTCCTGTGTAAGCAACGCAGTTTTTAGGCAAGTTATGTGGGAAGTATTCGCTATCATTTTGTTCAGGATTGAACCCAAATTGAAGAATTTTCATACCAGGGTATTTGCATTTTTTCAGTAGTTTTCTTACAGTTTTTGTCATAAAACCTAAGTCCTCAGCGATAATGTCAATGTCGCCAAGTTCGGATTTAATTGCTTCAAATAAAGAGTAACCAGGGCCTTGTTGCCAAGCACCATTTCTTGCTGTTTCATCACCATAAGGAATAGCATAATATTCATCAAACCCTCTAAAGTGGTCAATTCTTGTAATATCATATAATTCCGAAGCAGCTTTTACTCTTGAAACCCACCATTTAAAGTTGTTTTTCTTCATTTTTTCATAGTTGTACAAAGGATTTCCCCATAATTGTCCGTCCGCTGTAAATGCGTCAGGAGGACAACCAGCAACTTTATTTGGAGCTAAAGTTTTTTCATCAAGATCAAATTCGTCAGGATTTGTCCAAACGTCGCTACTATCCATTGAAACATAAATTGGAATATCTCCAACAATTTTTACATTTTTCTTATTTGCATAAGCTTTTAATTTATACCATTGTTCGAAGAATTTGTATTGCATAAATTGGATAAATTCAATTTCATCTTTTAGTGAAATTTCTAAAGCTGCAATAGTTTTTTCATCACGAAGTTTTTCTTTTTCTTCCCATTCGAGCCAAGAAACATCGTTGTTTTTAGCTTTAATACTCATAAATACAGCATAATCGTAAAGCCACCAACTATTTTCCGCCTTGAATTTTTCATAGTTCACACAAGGAGTTTTCATAAATTCTTTAAATGCTTTTTTTAGCACTACATATCTATTATTGTAAAGAACTTCATATTCAACTTTTTCATCGATATAAGACCATTTAATGCCTTTTAAATCACTTTTTTTAAGTAGATTTTCTTTGCAAAGTATATCAAGGTCGATGAAATATGGATTCCCTCCATAAGCGGAGAAAGATTGATATGGTGAATCACCATAACTTGTTTGTCCAAGAGGCAAAATTTGCCAATAAGTTTGTCCTGTTTTTTCTAAGAAGTCTACAAATTCGTATGCAGCCTTTCCAAATGTTCCAATACCATAATTAGATGGTAAAGATGCTATGTGCATTATAATACCGCTTCCGCGCATTAAAATCACCCTTTCAAATAAAAAAATATTTCCGTAAAACGTTACACGATAAAATAATTATAAACGAAATTTCTCAATAAGTCAATAAAATATTATATCTTTAGTCAATATTTTTTATTCCTTTTTTAATGCAAAATTTTTAATATAAAAAATAACTGTGTTAATCGCAAAATTGTAATTAACACAGTTATAAAATTAATCTTCAACATATTCCAAAATATCACCAGGTTGACAATTTAGAACTTTGCAAATTGCTTCAAGGGTAGAAAATCTTACCGCACTTACTTTACCATTCTTAAGTTTAGACAGGTTAACATTTGTTACACCAACACGTTGAGAAAGTTCGTTTAAGGACATTTTCCTATCTGCAAGAACTCGGTCTAATCGTAAAATTATTGCCATAGATCTCCTTTCAAATTTACAAGGTTTCGTCTGATTCTTTTTGGAGTTTTTCTCCATAACGCAATACTAGGTCAATGGTTGAAAAATAGATTATACAAGCAAGTGGAAGTGCGCTTATTAAAAGTGAGCTAGTTTGCAAAAAATCCCAATCATATGTCGGTAAAAATAGGCTGAAAAAAACATTGGCTATGAATTCATTTGAACTGAAAAGCGTTACAACTATAGTGCTTGAAATAAATAAAATTCGGACATTTTTTGTAATATTTCCTGTAAAAATTCGCCCACGCCAAGTATCTTTTAAAATTTTAATTAAAGCTACAATAGGAAATATTAATGTTAGTGAGCCGATCAAGTTTAGAACGCTTAAAATAGACATAAAAGTTTTTATATCGGAGGGATTTTGTATATGAGAAAAGTCATATTTTGCGAAACTTTCTGCAAGTATAACAGGGAAGCGGGTGGCAGCTTGCTCCACGCTTTCGAAGTTTTCGCTAGCTGTAAAAACAGTTGTAAGAACTCCAATTAAAGCAAGTAAATTCATTATAAAGCAAAATGCAATGCCCATAAAGACGAAAAGTGCAATGAAAATCGACTGATTTTTCATTTGCTCTGTTATAGAAAGATTTTTATATGGTTGTGAGAGTTGCATGGTTATCACATTCCTTTCGCGCTACTAAATTAACTTGAGTATATCATATAAATTTTCGTTTGTCAATGTATTTTTATCGTATAACGATAATTTTATGCCAGATATTGCATTTGCCTGATTAATATGTTATGCTATTAATATATTAAAAATATTCATGTAAAGGAGCCTTTGGAATATGATTATTATCATTATAATGTCTACTGTTTTTATAATATTTGCAGTTACCGCTTTAAGACTTGGCAAGTCTTCTTTTGAAGAATATAAAGAGATTACTACCGAAAATTATGAAGTAGTTTCGGCAATAATTTCGGATATAATAAAAGAAGTTAAACGTGGGGGAGAGGACATAACTTTTTTATATTATCCAGTCTTTGATTTTATCTATCAAAATGTTCCTTATTCAATAAAATATTCTAGGAGTGTTTCAAAGAGAAAATCTAGCAGACCTTATGACACAAAAAGTTTTGCTATAGGCGACAATGTTAATATTAGAATTTACAATAATGATGTTAATACTGCTATTATAGATAGTAAAGTTCTTATTAAAAAAGTGAAAAAAATGGCAATTGGATTTTATGTTATTGGAATTGTTTTAATGATAATTGGATTATTAATAGGATCTTTACTATTTTTATTTTGATTTTAATTTCTAGGTGAAGAAATAAGGATAATAAGAGTGCGGTTGGGACTCGAACCCAAAGGTTTCTCACACTTATCCGAAAGCATAAAATAGGAATATTTTTCGACACGAGCTCAAAACATTCTATTTTCTGTTCGGATATAGTGTTCGAACCCAAAGGTTTCGAGTTTCCGACCAGTTCACAAAAAAACACCAAACTATAAGCCACGAGCTTATAGTTTGGTGTTTTTTTGGAGCTGATGACGGGACTCGAACCCTCGACTTCCACCTTACCAAGGTGGTACTCTACCGACTGAGTTACATCAGCATTATTAGCATAAAATATTATATCAAAATCAGTTTCAATTGTCAAGTTAAAAAACGCATTTCAAATAAAAATAAAAAATCCTTGCAATATCTAACCAATTATGGTAATATACATATAATAATGTAAAAGTTGATATTTCTAACAATAATCATTTTATAGGAGATGTTGTTTGTGTTTGAATTTATAGTACAAGATTTGAAGTTAATCAAAGAAAGAGACCCTTCCGCTAAAAGTTATGCGGAAATTTTATTAACCTATTCTGGATTGCACGCAGTTATTATGTATAGGCTTTCCCATCGCCTTTACAAAAACAAACATTTTTTCACCGCAAGAGTTATTTCTCAAGTGGCAAAGTTTTTTACAGGAATTGAAATTCACCCTGGTGCAAAAATTGGTAAAGGGCTTTTCATTGACCACGGTTCAGGTGTTGTTATTGGTGAAACTACTGAAATCGGCAACAATTGTTTGATTTATCAAGGTGTTACGCTAGGGGGAAATGGTAAACAAAAAGGCAAACGTCACCCGACTTTAGGGGATAATGTTATGGTTGGCTGTGGTGCTAAAGTTTTAGGACCTTTTACAGTTGGAAATAATGTTAATATTGCATCTAATGCTGTGGTTTTAGAAGCAATTCCTGATAATTCTACCGCTGTTGGTGTTCCAGCTAGAATTATTAAAAGAAATGGAATTAAAGTCTGTAGTGAGCTTGACCATGTTCACATTCCTGACCCTGTTGCACAAGAATTATGCAAACACTTAATGCGAATTGAGCGTATGGAAAAGCAAATTGCCATTAACTCAAAGCATAAACATAGACACACCAAGTAAGCTAAAGGAGCGAATTTACAAATTGAAAATATATAATACCCTTTCACGAAAAAAAGAAGAACTTAAAACTATTGACCCAAAAAGAGTTACAATTTATGCTTGTGGGCCTACTGTTTACAATTATATTCATATCGGAAATGCCCGTCCTATCTGTGTTTTTGACGTTTTAAGAAGATACCTTGAGTATAAAAATATGGACGTTTTTTATGTGCAAAATTTTACCGATGTTGATGATAAGATTATTAAGAAAGCTAATGAAGAAAATACTGAATTTAGTAATATTTCCGAAAAATATATCAATGAGTATAAAAAAGACGCTGAGGGACTTAATGTTAAACCTGCAAACGTTCACCCAAAAGTAAGCGAAAATATTCAAAATATCATTGATATTATTTCTACTTTAATAGAAAAAGGTTTTGCTTATGAAGTGAGTGGAGATGTTTATTTTAGGTCAAAAAAATTCCCTGGTTACGGAAAACTTTCTAAAATGCCTATTGAAGATTTACAATCTGGGGCAAGAGTTGACGTTACTGACATAAAAGAAGATTCTATGGACTTTGCACTTTGGAAAGCTGCTAAAGAGGGAGAACCATCTTGGGATTGTCCTTGGGGGAAAGGTCGCCCTGGTTGGCACATTGAATGTTCTGCTATGTCAAAAGAGATTATCGGGGATACTATTGATATACATTGTGGTGGGCAAGACTTGATTTTCCCACATCACGAAAACGAAATTGCTCAAAGTGAGGCTGCTAATGATAAACCTTTGGCTAATTACTGGGTACACAATGGTTATATTAATGTTGATAACAAAAAAATGTCTAAGTCGGAGGGGAATTTTTTCACTGTCCGTGAAGTAGCTGAAAAATACGGTTATGAGGTAATTCGTTACCTTTTAATTCAAGCACATTACAGAATGCCGTTGAATTATAGTGTTGAACTTTTAGAAGCTTGTAAAGCATCTTTGGAAAGACTTTATAATTGTAAGGAAATGCTTGAAAGAGCGATTAAAACCGCAAATGACGGGGAAGTTTCTGCTCAAGCAAAAGAGATTTTTGAAAAGAGAAAAACTCAGTTTATCACTGCTTTAGATGATGATTTAAACACTGCTGACGGAATTTCTGCTGTGTTTGAATTGGTGAGAGAAATTAATACTATGGCATTGAAAGAAGATGTTACTAAGGCTGAACTTGAGGGTGCTCTTTCATTATTTAGTGAGCTTACTGGAGTTTTAGGGATTTGTCAAGAGAAAGAGGAGGAAGAAATTCCTGCTGAAATTCTTGATTTAGTGGAAGAAAGAAAAAATGCAAGAAAAAATAAAGATTTTGCCCTTGCAGATAATATTCGAGATAAAATATTAGACTTAGGGTATATTGTGGAAGAAACTAGACAAGGTGTAAATATAAAAAAGAGATAAAAAATACATTTTGTTTAATTTGAAAGGAATGGTTATTGAAATGAGAATGAGCAAGAAAAAGTTAATTATAATTATATTAGTTGGTGTGGTAGTAATTTTTGGTATTTCCATGGTTCAATTTTTTATGGGAAATCAAACTGTTTTGAATTTAAGCCATACTGAATACGGTTTAACTCAATTAGATGAACCTGCTGACGGACAAGAAGTTGCTATTATCGATACTTCTGAGGGGATAATTAAAATCGCATTATATAGAGAGCACGCTCCTAACACTGTTGAATACTTTGTAAATTTAGTTGAAAGTGGATTTTATGACGACAACTATTTCTATAATATTGAACCTACAGGCGGATTTTTCCTATTCGGAACAAACAAAGCTGACGGTGTTGTAATTGGCGAAGATGAAGTTTTAGCCGAGGGTGAAGCGGAAGTTGAAGGAAAATTCCCACAAGAATACTATGACGCTGAACATGCAGTAAACGAAAATGAATTTTCAACTGAATTATGGCCGTTTAAAGGATCTTTCCTATCTGTTGGACTTGATTACGAGGGGACAGGGGCTTTCCTTTGTGCTGTAAACACTATTGAGTATACTGAAGAAGTTAAAACTGCTATTTTAGAGGCGGAAGATGAGGAAGGAAATCCTATTAATCCTGAACTTGCGCAAGCGTTTTTCGACAACGGTGGTATCCCACAATATGCAGGTGTTTTCACTGTTTTTGCTCAAACTTATGAAGGAATGGACGTTTTGGAAAAAATTTCCACTATGTCTTTGGAAGATAGCGACTTAAAAATTAATAAAATTACTATCGAAAAATACCAAAAATAATTTATAAACCCTATGATTTTTTAGTCATAGGGTTTAAATTTTAAAAAACTCTTTTAATTTTTGGAATAATATGATATAATGTTATGGTTAGTATTATGAGGTAGTATAAAATTTAGTCTTTTTGGAATAATTTTATTGTAAAAATAGATAATAACTTTATTAATACTATTTATTAAAGGAAAATATTCGTTTAAATGTAAATATATAAATTAATTGAAAATAGGGAGTGTAATCTTGGAAAAATATATAATTAATGGAAACAATCCGCTAAGAGGATCTGTGGATATAAGTGGAGCTAAAAATGCTGCGGTGGCTATTGTTGTTGGTACAATTATGGCTGACGAACCATGTATTTTGGAAAATGTCCCTGATATAAGTGATACTTCTAGTTGTATTAGAATTCTTTATGAAATGGGTGCAACTATTAAAACTATAGATAAAAATACTTATGAAATTGATACAAGAGGTATTAAAGAGCCTGTTGTGCCTTATGAATTGGCACGTTTGATGAGAGCTTCTTGCTATTTTATGGGGACCTTGCTTGGAAGATTTAAAAAAGCAAAGGTTTCTATGCCTGGTGGTTGTGATTTAGGGGATAGACCTATTGACCAACATTTGAAAGCTTTTAAAGCTCTTGGTGCAACTGATATTATTGAACATGGAATGGTGGAAATCCATGCAAATGAACTTATCGGTTCGCAAATTTATTTCGATTTAATCACTGTTGGAGCTACTATTAATGCTATGTTTGCCGCTGTAAAGGCAAAAGGGCTTACAATTATTGAAAATGCTGCTAAAGAGCCTCATATTGTTGACCTTGCAAACTTTTTAAACTCAATGGGTGCGGACATTATGGGCGCTGGTACTGATGTAATTAAAATTAGAGGTGTTGAGAAACTCCACGGGACAACTTATGCAATTATCCCTGACCAAATTGAAGCGGGAACTTTTATGGTTGCAGCAGCTGCTACTAAAGGCGATGTTTTAATCAAAAATGTTATTCCAAAACACCTTGAGTCCATTACAAATAAGCTTCGTAAAGTTGGAGCAACTGTTGAAGAATTTGACGATGCTATTCGTGTAATTGGAACAGATAATCTTGAAAGAACAAGCGTGAAAACTATGCCACACCCTGGTTTTCCTACTGATATGCAACCTCAATTTTCTGTGCTTTTAACTATGGCTAAGGGTACAAGTCTTGTAACTGACGATATTTTTGACAATAGATTTAGATATGTTGCTGAACTTCGTAGAATGGGCGCTGACATTTCTGTTGACGGAAAAGTTGCGGTTATTGAAGGTGTTGGACAACTTACTGGTGCTCCTGTAAAGGCAACTGACTTGCGTGCTGGTGCAGCTTTAGTAATTGCTGGACTTTCTGCTGATGGAATTACTGAAATTGAGGATATTCACCATATTGAGCGTGGATATGAAAACCTTGAAGAAAAATTCCGTAAAATTGGCGCTGATATTAAGCGAATTAAAATTCCGGGGCCAGCAATGAGAAACGCGGTTTAATATTATATGGCAAGAGTTTATCCTTTATTTAGTTCAAGCAAAGGTAATTCCACCTATATCGGCGACGAAAAAAGTGGAATTTTAATAGACGCGGGTGTTAGTTGCAAAAGGATTGTTTCCGCTTTGGAAAATAACAATATTTCAATTAATGCTGTTAAAGGGATTTTTATTACCCACGAACATTCTGACCATATTTGTGGACTTAAAACCCTTACTAATAAATATAAAATCCCCATTATTTCAAGTGGGGAAACTCTTTTTGAATTAATGAGGAATGAAATTATTTCAAAAGAGTGTGAAAGTTATGCCATAAATAATAAATATGTTCGGCTTGCTGATTTGGAGGTTACTTCCTTTTCAACCTCCCACGATGCTGTGGAAAGTTGCGGTTTTTTAGTTAAAACTAAGGATAATAAAAAGATTTGCTTTGCCACCGATTTAGGGGAAATTACACCTATTGTAACCGAAAATATGAAAGGCTCGGACCTTGTTTTTATTGAGGCAAACTATGACGAAAAAATGCTTTTGAGTGGAGCTTATCCGCAATTTTTGAAAAAGCGAATTTCTTCTAAATATGGGCATTTGTCCAATGAAGATTGCGCTTTGCAGGTTGAATATCTCTTACATAACGGAACAAAAAGGATTATTTTAGGGCATTTAAGTCAAGAAAATAACACTCCTTCAACTGCTGAAAATGCGGTTTTGGCAAAGCTTACTGATTTTGAACGAGATAAAGATTACAGCCTTTTAGTTGCACCTGTTGTTTCTAATGGGGAAGTTGTTGTTTTATAGGAATTGAGGGTTAAAATGCTTACTGTAAATGTTATTTCTGTTGGGAAATTAAAGGAAAAATACCTTAAAGAAGCAATTTCTGAGTACGAGAAAAGGCTTAAAGCTTTTTGTAATATAAAATTTGTTGAACTCTCCGAAGAAAGACTTTCTGATAATCCGTCGGATAAGGAAATTTTATCTGCCCTTTCTAAAGAGGGTGAAGTGATGAAGAAGTATTTTACGGGAAGTTCATATAATTTTGCTATGTGCATTGAGGGGAAACAACTTTCAAGCACGGATTTTTCCAAGGCGATGGAAAATGCGTCGATACAAGGAAAAAGCACTTTGAATTTTTTTATAGGTAGTTCTTTTGGACTTTGCGACACTATAAAAAATAGTTGTAATTATAAATTATCAATATCAAAAATGACATTTCCACACCAGCTTGCAAGGGTAATTTTGACTGAGCAGATTTATCGTGGATTTTCAATATTAAATAATTCAAAATATCATAAATAAGGTTGTTTTACTGGAGGAAAATTCGTGAGAAAAATAGTTTCGGCGGTACTTATAATAGCTTTAATTTCTACTTTTGCTATATCGATTTCAAGTTCAAATTTAGTGGAACCTGCTTCTAAGAGAGAAGACGATAATTTATTTACCGCTGAAAATGAACTAACTGAAACCAAAGAAAGTAGTGCTGAAACCACTGAAACTATAGTAAAAACTGCTGAAAGTGTTGTTATGGTTGAAGTTATTTTGCCTGAAACTATTGAAAGTGAAACTACTGCAACAGAGCCAAATTCTGAAAAGGAAACGGCTGTTTTTACAGGGGAACATATCAATGTTTTGGACATTTTTAAGTTGCCCGAATTTGAAAATGTTGTGCCTTTAATAGAAAATTATGAAAAAGAATCTGCTGTTTATTTAATCGATTTAAATAGCGGAATTCATTTTGCACACAATGAAGATGCGCTTTTTTTTAGTGCTTCTCTTATAAAATTGCCGTTTTTGTACTATTGTATGGAGGAAATTGAAAAGGGAAAAGCTTCGTTTGATGACGTTTTAGTTTATGAAGATAGACATTTTTCCGAGGGCACAGGGGAAATGCAGTTTGAGGAAATTGGTAGCGAATATACAATAAAAGAGCTGATTGCTGCGGTTCTTGCTACTTCTGACAATGTTGCTTATATGATGCTTTATGATTATTTCGGTTATGAGGGTTATAATGATTTGCTTGCAAGCCACGGGTTTGAGGCTAAGTTAGATGAATATTTGCGTTTTGGTGAATTAACCGCTCGTACTGTTGCTTATTTTTGGGAAAAAATTTATCAGAATAAAGATAAGTCAAAAGATTGGGAAATTCTCGTTGAAAGTGCTTTAGCGAGTCAGTTTTCTCTTATTAGAATTGGGACAGGATTTTCAATGGACGTTGCGAATAAATCGGGTTGGGCTGAGGGCGCATACCACGATTCGGGGATAGTTTTCAAAGAAAATGCACCCTACATAATAGTTATGATGACGGAAAGCGATGGAGAAATTTCCGACCAACAATTTTTTTATGATGTAATAGAAGAAATTAACCATTCAACAGATATTTTGTTCGATAGGTAAAAAAAAGGTTGTGATAATTTATCACAACCTTTTTATAATTCATAATTTTTGTTAAATAACTAAATAATTAACATAAAGTTTACGAAAAAATAGCTAAAAAATGGATTTTAAAAGTAGATTTAGTGACGAATGTGGAAAATATGTATAAAATCATAAAAAATTCGCCAAAATACTTGACAAAGGCTAAGTATATGGTATAATTTATAGGTATGCAAATTGTATTTGTATAAATTTTGAGGAAAGGAGAAATATAATGCCAACTTTTAATCAGTTAGTTAGAAAGGGCAGAGATGTTCTTGCTACAAAATCAACTGCACCAGCACTTCAAAAAGGCTATAACTCAATCAATAAGAAAGAGATTAATATGTCTTCACCACAAAAAAGAGGAGTTTGTACAGCTGTTAGAACTGCTACACCTAAAAAACCTAACTCAGCAATGAGAAAAATCGCAAGAGTTAGACTTACAAATGGTTATGAAGTAACTGCTTACATCCCAGGTATCGGACACAACCTACAAGAACACAGTGTTGTTATGATTCGTGGTGGACGTGTTAAAGACTTACCAGGTGTGCGTTACCATATTATCCGTGGTACTCTTGATGCACAAGGTGTTGCTAAGAGAATGCAATCTCGTTCAAAATACGGTGCAAAAAGACCTAAAGCAGGGGCTGCTAAATAATTTGTTTTTTTATAAAGCAAGTTAGAAATTTTGTTTACAACAAAATTAGATTTTTGATGTAGGCGAAATTGATTTTGACATGGTCAAAATTTTATTCACAGTGCAAATTTTGCACAAAACTAAAGGAAAACTCTAGTTTCCACAGATAAATGTGGGGTTTATATATATTATTTACCTCCGTTTGGTCTGACGTGTCCGTTATATTGTGGCGGATTGTCACAGTAAAACGTG
>CAYJLB010000015.1:312-591 GCA_964370845.1 uncultured Oscillospiraceae bacterium | reverse complement strand
AATTGCTAAACGTGATGTTTTAGCTGACCCAATCTACAATTCTAAGCTTGTAACTCGCCTTGTTAATAGCATTATGCTAGATGGCAAGAAAGGTGTAGCTCAAAAGATTGTTTATGGTGCATTCGAAATTGTTGAAGAGAAAGCTGGAAAATCAGCTCTTGAATGTTTTGAACAGGCAATGGAAAACGTAATGCCTAATTTAGAGGTAAAGGCTCGCCGTATTGGTGGTGCTACTTACCAAGTTCCAATGGAAGTTCGGCCGTCCCGCCGACCCCCGCG
>CAYJLB010000015.1:0-302 GCA_964370845.1 uncultured Oscillospiraceae bacterium | reverse complement strand
TGAAAGAAGACAAACTCTAGGTCTACGTTGGTTAACATCTTACTCAAGAAATCGTAACGAAGACACTATGAAAGAAAAACTTGCAGCGGAAATTCTTGACGCATTAAACGGTACAGGCGGAGCTTGTAAGAAGCGTGAAGATACTCACAAAATGGCTGATGCTAACAAAGCATTTGCACATTACCGTTATTAATAGATTAATAACTATGATTAAGGAATTTCTCCTAGATATAAATTTAGGAGAAAGCCTTACAACGCATTCGGAAAGGAATGAATATTATGCCAAGAGATTTCTCACTTGA
>CAYJLB010000014.1:0-43712 GCA_964370845.1 uncultured Oscillospiraceae bacterium | reverse complement strand
TATCCTTTTGCAAGGTATCCTTCTGGTGGGATAAGCATTGCAAGGTTTGTTTTACCACAAGCTGATGGGAAAGCAGCACAAACGTACTTAGTTTCGCCATCTGGTTTTTCAATTCCAAGGATAAGCATATGTTCAGCCATCCAGCCTTCTTTTTGACCTTGGTAAGAAGCAATTCTAAGTGCGAAACATTTTTTACCAAGAAGAACGTTACCACCGTAACCTGAGTTAATTGAGCTAATAGCGTTTTCTTCAGGGAAGTGAACGATATATCTCTTTTCAGGATCGATTTGGTCTTTTGCGTGTAGACAACGAACGAAATCGTTACTTGTATCGCCAAAAGCTTCAAGAACTTTAGCGCCAATTCTTGTCATAATATCCATGTTTAGAACAACATAGATAGAGTCAGAAAGCTCAACACCAACTTTAGCAATAGGCGAACCAATTGGTCCCATTGAGAAAGGAATAACGTACATTGTACGGCCTTTCATACAACCGTCATACATTGCATCAAGTTTAGCATGCATTTCATTTGGGTCCATCCAGTTGTTTGTAGGACCTGCATCTTCTTCTTTTTCACAGCAAATGAAAGTTCTATCCTCAACACGAGCAACGTCGTTTGGGTTAGTATGGTGATATAGACAACCAGGAAGTTCTTTTTGGTTAAGTTCGATAACTTCCCCAGCAGCGATAGATTCATTTCTAAGCGCAGTTAATTGTTCCTCAGAACCGTCAACCCATACAACCTTGTCAGGTTTAGTAAGAGCGACCATTTCGTCGACCCATGTCAAAATGTTTTTGTTATTAGTCATTAATAATAAGCTCCCTTCAAAAGTATATTGAAGCTGGAAATATCCAACCTCTCACATATACCATTATAATGCTAACTCAGTAAATTGTCAATACAAAATATGTGAAATTATGGTGTATTTTGTGAAAATTATCAAATGCACGCTTTAAAACGTTAAAATAAATATAAAAACTGCTGTAGTTTTTACACCACAGCAGTTTATTATTATTTTTATAATGCTTTAATATCCCAAATTCCTTTTGCATATTCCTTAACACTTCTATCAGCGGAGAAAATTCCAGCTTTAGCAATGTTTACAAGGGACATTTTATTAAATTTCTCTTTATTTCCATAAGTCGCAAGCACTCTTTCGTGAGCTTTTTTGTATGAATCAAAGTCAGCAAGTGCCATATAAGCATCAGCTCTACCGAATCCACCTTGAGTTAAGCTATAAGCAATATCATTGAAGTTATTTCCGTTAATTGAACCTCTTAGGTAGTCAATAACAACTCTAACATCTTCATTTGAATTATAAACATCAAGAGGATTGTAATGTTGACGCCATAATTCAGTAACTTCCTCTGTTGTCATACCGAAGATAAAGATATTATCGTCACCAACTTGGTCACGGATTTCAACATTTGCACCATCTAAAGTACCCAAAGTAACAGCACCATTAATCATTAGTTTCATATTACCTGTACCCGAAGCTTCTTTACCTGCAATCGAAATTTGCTCAGAAATATTCGCAGCAGGAATAATAAGTTCAGCAAGTGAAACCCTGTAATCTTCTAGGAATACAATTTTAATAAACTTGCTTGCAACAGGGTCAGTGTTAATTTGCATTGCAAGGCAGTTAATAAGTCTAATAATTTGTTTCGCCATAACATAACCAGCGGAAGCTTTAGCAGCAAAGATAAATGTTCTTGGTTGCATAGAAATGTTAGGGTTCTTCTTAATTTGGTCATAAAGATAAATAATATGCATAACGTTAAGAAGTTGACGTTTATACTCGTGCAATCTCTTAATTTGAATATCAAAAATTGAAGTTTCATCTACTTTAATTCCATTAGCATCAGCAATATAGTTTGCTAGAGCTTTTTTGTTTTCAAGTTTAATTTCGTCCAATTTAGCAAGAACGGTCTTGTCATTATGATATTTCATCAAATCTTCAAGATAAGTTGCATCAGTAATAAATTTGTCACCAATTAATTCTTTTAAGAAGTTTGTCAATAAAGGATTTGATTGAAGTAGCCATCTTCTGTAAGCAATACCATTTGTAACGTTTGTAAATTTATCAGGCATAATATTGTAGAAATCATGGAATAAATCATTTATCAAAATATCACTATGCAGTTTTGATACACCATTTACCTTATGACAACAAGCAAGACACAAATTAGCCATTTTTACTTGACCGTTTGCAATAATTGACATATATTCAATTTTTGCGTGGTCGCCAGCATAATTTTCATCTAATATTAGTAAAAATCTTCTGTTTATTTCTTCAATAACTTGATAAATTCTAGGTAATAACCCTGAGAAAATATCAATAGGCCATTTTTCAAGTGCTTCACTCATTACAGTGTGGTTTGTATATGCTAATGTTTTTGTTGTAATATCCCAAGCTTCCTCCCAAGATAATTTATGCTCATCAAGCAAAATTCTCATAAGCTCAGGAACGCAAAGTGATGGGTGAGTGTCATTAATATGAATAGCAACTTTTTCAGGAAGTCTTCTAATATCCATATATTTATCCATATGTGATTTCAAAATACTTTGAAGTGATGCACAAACTAATAAATATTGTTGTTTAATGCGTAAAACTTTACCTTCAACGTGGTCATCTGCAGGGTATAAAACCCTTGAAATTGACTCAGCCATTGCGTTTTGTTCAACACTCTTTAGATATTCCCCTCTTGAGAAAAGTGACATATCTAAATTGTGGTTAGATTTAGCACTCCAAAGTACTAAGTCATTTACACACTCACTCTTATGTCCAGAAATCATCATATCATAAGGTACAGCAAGTACACTCGTATAATCTCTATGAGTAGCAGTTAATTCACCATCAATCCATTGTTGGTCGATATAACCGCCAAATTTTACCTCATAAGATTCATCAGGACGAGGAACCAGCCATACGTCGCCAAGTTCAAGCCAGTTGTCAGGGAATTCCATTTGCCAGCCGTCAACTATTTTTTGTTTAAAGATACCAAACTCATATCTAATAGAAAAACCTGTGCATGGCATATTTAATGTAGACATTGAGTCCATGTAACAAGATGCAAGTCTTCCAAGACCGCCATTACCAATACCCGCATCGGGTTCCATTGCGTAAAAGTCGTCAAGGTTAAACCCTGAATCTTTAACTACAGCCCTTACTTCTTTTTCAATCCCAAGATTACTGATGTTATTTCTTAGTGAAGTTCCCACTAAAAATTCCATTGACATATAGTAAACTTGTTTTGCTCTATTTTTGTCAATTTTTCTTTCAAACTCTTTGTTTTTTTCAAGCAAAATATCTCTGATTACAAGGGATATAGTCTTGTACATTTGTTTTTGGGTTGCATTATCAGGAGTGCAACCAAAATGTCGCATTAATTTTCCTTCAAATAATTGTTTTAGTTCTTCTTTTTTCATAGCTACCTTCCATTTCCTCTGTCAAAGGCAAATTTCACATGACAAAATGCTCGTTTTGCGATAAAATTTATTGCCTAAAGATTGTTGTATATATTGATATATTCATCAGCTGGCACTGACCAGCTAAGATCTGACGTCATTCCATTCTTCATAATCTTATTCCATTCTGTTTTATCACGGTAAGCATCGCAAGCTCTACTGATTGCTCCAAGCATATCATGAGCGTTGTAAGATTGGAAAGTGAAGCCTTTTCCCTCACCCGTTTCAGAGTTGTAAGCGGGAACGGTATCTTTAAGTCCACCGATTTCTCTTACGATTGGCACTGTACCATATCGCATAGAAATAAGTTGAGATAAACCGCAAGGTTCGCTTTTTGATGGCATTAAGAACATATCCGAGCCAGCATAAATTCTGTTTGCAAGATCTGCATTAAACATAATTTTTACACTAACTTTTTCTGGATACATTTCAGCCACTTGTCTAAAGAAATTTTCTAAAGGACGGTCGCCAGTCCCTAGAATTATTAATTGTGCGTCTGTATTCATTATATCATGGAATACGTATTTTACAAGGTCTATACCCTTATGAGCTACAAGTCTTGTTATCATCGCAATAACTGGTGCTTTTGGGTCAACTTTTAATCCAAGTTCTTCTTGTAAAGCTTTCTTATTAACACCTTTTCCGTGCAAGCTCTTTAGGCTATATTTTCTTTTTAGTGACTTATCAGTTTGTGGATTAAACATATCAGTATCAATTCCGTTAATAACACCTTCTAATTTATAAGTGTTTGGAATTAATGCATGTTCTAAACCATGTGCGAAGTAAGTGTTAGTAATTTCATTTGCATAGCTTTTTGAAACAGTAGTAACCTTATCCGCAAGAAGCACAGCACTGTACATATAATTGATACAATCAACATAGTACAAATATTTTAACCAGTAATCGTTAAGTCCTAGAATATCACTAAATACTTTAACGCCATACTTACCCTGATATTCAATATTATGGATAGTAAATACAGTTTTTATTCTATTATATTCCTCTAAATGTCCATAATGTGCTTTTAAGAAAACAGGAATCAAAGCTGTTTGCCAGTCGTTTGCGTGAATTACGTCAGGGTGGTAGCTTATATGCATACACATTTCAAGAATTGCTTTTGCGAAATAAGCAAATCTTTCACCATCATCAAATTCACCGTAAGCACTAGCTCTATCAAAATAATATTCATTATCTATAAAATAGTAAGTAACATCATTAATAACGTGAGTAAATACTCCACAATAAACAGTTCTCCAACCCAGTGGAACACCAAAATTACAAAGGAATGTTAAATCATTTACATATTTATCTTTAACTGCTTTATAAAGAGGCATAACAACAGATACGTCAATTCCTTTTGCAGCAAGCTCTTTAGGTAGAGCATAAGCCACGTCGCCTAGTCCTCCTGTTTTTAAAAATGGAGCAGATTCAGAAGTTGCAAATAATAATTTCATAATAAAATTGTTCATTCCTTTCGTTTAATAACAGATATATTTAATATATATTCGGGAGGGAAAAATCCCTCCCTTACATTTGAAAAAACTCGCAGAAACAAATTTGAAATATTCACTTTTTTGTGTGCGAGTATGGAAGTGTTGGGTCGCTTTATATATTTACTATACCGAATTATTGTTAAATATATAATAATTTTATGTTAAATTTTAGAAAACTATTGATTAAACAAGTTTTCCTTTTCCAATAATAACAGGGAAATCTTTTCCGCCAGAAAGACGTGTGCTATCGGAAATAATTGCTTCTTTATCAGTAATTACATAGTTTAAATCAGCATTATCGCTAATCATTGTGTCTTGCATCAAGATACAATTTTTAACAACAGCACCTTTTTTAACCTTAACACCTCTAAACAAAATAGAGTTTTCAACAGTTCCGTCAATAACACAACCGTCGGCAATAAGGCTATTCTTAACCACTGCATTGCTGTCATAAAGGGTTGGCACTTCATCTTTTGATTTTGTAAGAACTAGGTGATCTTTATAGAAAATTTCATTTCTTACACTTCTATCAAGTAGTGCCATATTTGTTTTGAAGTAAGCTTGAATACTATTGATAAACAAAACTTCTCCTTCAAATTCGTATGTATAAATATTCATCTCTCTGAATTTCTTTTGAATAATATCAATTGAGAAATCAAATAGGTTATAAGCACTTGCTTCATAAACAAGTCTTAAAAGTAAATCTCTACTTAAAATCAACATTCCAATACAAGATTCATTTTCTGGTTTTGGAATATAGTTTACCATAACGTCATTTACTTTATCGTGTTCATCGGTTGAAAGTACTAATTTAACCGATTTTCTATCAGCAAGTTCTAAATTTTTCTTAGTAACAACAGTAATATCTGCATCTTTTTGAATATGTTTTTCTAAAACTTTATTAAAGTTAATGCTACAAATTACATTTGTGTCAGATAGTACTACATATTTTTCATTTGAAGATTCAAGGTATTTTACGGCACCAAGTAATGCTTCAAGTTTTCCTCTATATACAGTGTTTTGACCACCAGCGAATGGAGGAAGAATGAAAAGACCATCTCTTTTTCTATCTAAATCCCACTCTTTACCTTTTCCGATATGGTCCATAAGTGATTGATAATTTGTTTTTGTGATAACACCAACATTTGTGATGTTACTTCCTACCATATTTGACAGAGTAAAGTCGATAAGGCGATATCTTCCACCAAAAGGTAAAGACCCAAGGGTTCTGTTTTTGGTTAAATCACCAAGAAGCTCGTCATATATATTGGAAAAAATTATGCCCATTAATTTCATAATTACGAGTATTTTTAAGAGGTTTTCTTAAAATATACTCCTTCACCACCTTTTTTAATTTTTTCTTTTTAACATACATTTTTTGATTCGCTTAATAGCATAAAATCCTATAAATTATACTATTAAAAATTTATAATCATTAACTAAATCATTGAGTTTGGTGCAATTACAGCATCTTCAAGGATTTCTTTATCATTTCCTATTACCGCAATTCCCCAATCTTCTTTATTTGCATAAGACTCAGGTCTTCCACCTATTTTTGCATTTTTCTTAACGACTACATTAGAGCCGACAATTGCATATTGAATAACAGCACCTTCTTCGATAACTGCTCCTGGGAAAATTACGCTATCCTCGATAACTGCACCTGCTTCAATTACACATTCAGAGAAAATTACTGAAGAGCTAACTTTTCCTTCAATATCACAGCCTTTTGAAATAAATGAATTATTTAATAAACTTGAATCTGCAACGTATGTAGGTGGGCATTCGTGGTTTCTCGCATAAATCTTGAAGTTTTTATCAGTTAAGTCCATAGGGATAGTAGGATTAATCAAATCCATATTAGCTTCCCATAAACTATCGATAGTTCCAACGTCTTTCCAATATCCTTCAAAAGGATAAGCGTAAACATTACAACCGCTATCTAAGATATTTGGAATAATGTTTTTACCAAAGTCATTGCTTGAATTTGGGTCTTCATTATCAGCGATTAGATATTTTTTCAATACTTCCCAAGTGAAGATGTAAACACCCATAGAAGCATTTGTGCTTTTTGGTTTTGCTGGTTTTTCTTCAAATTCATAAACTTTTCCATCTTCTTCAGTATTCATAATACCAAATCTTGAAGCTTCGTTAATGTCAACGTCGATAACAGCAATTGTACAATCGGATTTTTTCTCTTTGTGGAATTTTAGCATTTTGGAATAATCCATTTTGTAAATGTGGTCACCAGATAAAACTACAACATATTCAGGTGAATAGTTTTCAATAAATCTGATGTTTTGGTAAATCGCATTAGCAGTACCTTTATACCATTCAGCATTTTGGCTACTTGCATAAGGTTGAAGTACATGTGCACCTCCGTTCAGCCTATCTAAATCCCAAGGCTGTCCGTTTCCGATGTACTCGTTCAATTCCATTGGCATATATTGAGTTAATATACCTACAGTGTCAATTGATGAGTTAATACAGTTTGATAATGTGAAATCGATAATTCTATATCTTCCACCAAATGGAACAGCTGGTTTCGCAACAGTTTGCGTTAAAACACCTAGCCTACTTCCTTGCCCACCGGCAAGAAGCATTGCAATACATTCTTTCTTTCTTAGCATACAAATCCCTCTCTAATTAATTAATTTTTTCCTTTTTGTTTTAGACAAGAATGGTAACTTGTCACACCCCGCGTGTCGTTGTTGTTAGTTCTCCTCGCTCGTTTTAGTTTTGCTAATCTTTGTCGTTGTTTTTGGGTTTGTCACTTTTGTTGTTTTAGCTTTTGGTTCTTTGCCTTTACCTTTTTTTACAGTCATAAACATAGTAGACATGCCTGGGAGTTCGATAACAATACTTTGTTTAAAACCGTGGGACTCTACAGCCTCTGTTAGGTAAGTTTTGCGTCTTTTTGTTTTCCCGCCATATTTTTCCATATCGCTAGTAAAAATAATTGAATATTCGCCCGAATGAGGAACACCAATTCGATATTTCTTTCTTTCAACAGGTGAAAAATTGCAGAAAGTGAACAATTCTTTATTAGCTTTATCTTTACGAGAAAAAGCAATAATATTTTGTTCGTTATCATCAACACAAAGCCAGTAAAAACCTTCCCAAGAATAGTCTACTTGCCACAATTGTGGGTTTTCAACATAAAAATGGTTTAAGTCCTTAACGAAATTGTGTAGAGCTTTGTGACTAGGGTATTCTAGTAAGAACCAGTCAAGTTCTGTGGCAAAATTCCACTCAATAAACTGACCTAATTCCCCACCCATAAATAAAAGTTTTTTACCTGGATGAGCCATATAATAAGCATAAAATGCTCGTAAATTATCGAATTTCTCTGTTCCTTCGCCAGGCATTTTTGAAATGAGAGAGCATTTCCCGTGTACAACTTCATCATGTGATAAAGGTAGTACATAGTTCTCAGAAAAAGCATAAGTCAATGAAAAAGTAATTTCACTGTGATGGTCTTTTCTAAAGAAAGGATTTGTTGACATATAACTTAAAATGTCGTTCATCCAACCCATATTCCACTTCATATTAAAGCCAAGTCCACCGTCAAAATCAGGTTTTGTAACATTTGGCCAAGCAGTAGATTCTTCCGCAATCATAAGAACTGATTTATCCACGTTAAAACATTCTCTGTTTAATGTTTTAAGGAATTCAATAGCCTCAAGATTTTCGTTTGAACCATGCATATTTGGACGCCATTCTCCACCTTGTTTACCATAGTCAAGGTAAAGCATAGATGCCACCGCATCAACTCTAATTCCATCAATATGATATTTATCAATCCAAAATGCTGCATTTGAAACTAAGAAAGAAATAACCTCATATCTTCCGTAGTCGAAAATTCTTGTACCCCAATCTGGGTGTTCATTTTTTAGTGGATCAGAGTATTCATAACAGCAACTTCCGTCGAATTCATACAAACCACACGCATCTTTAGGAAAATGAGCCGCAACCCAGTCAAGAATTACGCCAATTCCCTCTTTATGACAACAATCGATGAAATACATAAAATCATCGGGAGTTCCATAACGAGAAGTAGGAGCGTAATAACCTGTAACTTGATAGCCCCAAGAGCCATCAAAAGGATATTCTGATACAGGCATTAATTCAATGTGAGTGTATCCCATTTCTTTAACATAAGGGATAAGTTCACTAGCTAGTTTTCTATAATCGTAATTATGTTTGTCTTCATATCTTTTCCAAGAGCCAATATGTACTTCGTAAATATTAATTGGTTGTTCAAGTAGTTTTTTTCTTTTCTTGCTTGAAACATAATTTTTATCTGTCCATTTGAAATCAGGCAAATCGTAAATTTTAGAAGCAGTTCCAGGTCTTGTTTCAGCATGGAAAGCATAAGGATCCGCTTTAAATAATTTTTGTCCGTCATTTGTGATTATACTATATTTATAGTTGTCATATTGATTCATTTTAGGCATTTCACAACGCCAAACTCCCCCATCTGAAATTTTTTCTAGCGGAGTCGCAGTGTCGTCCCAACCATTAGCATCGCACATAAGGTAAACTTCTTTAGCGTTAGGTGCCCAAACACGAAAGACTGCCATATCATTTTCAAGATGATATCCTAAATAATTGTATGCATCAAAACATTCTCCATTATGAAATTTAGATAAAAAATCTATTTCAAGTTCGCTCAATTGTACCATTGTAATCACCCTTTCACTTTTTTAAAGATTATGCAAAATCACTCAAAGTCTTATTTAATATATTGTCATTTTCAGCAAATTAACGAATAGTAAACATTTGAGCAACTTTTTCTTTTTTAAAATAACAAAAAAACGAAAAAGATTACTCGTTAATGTTAATATTATACAATAAAGGTTATAAAAAATCAAGCATTTTTTGACTTCATTACCAAATTATTAAGAATTTAACAAAAATTTAACAAACTTTTTATGCGAACAGCACAAAAAAATGTCAACTAACCGAGTTGAAGTGAAATTATTCTTGTTTTTTCCCTGCAATTCGTGAAAATGCGCATTTTTTAGCATAATTTCCATATTTTATAAACATTATACCATATAAATACAATTAATAATATTAATAAAGTATTAACATTATGTAAATTAATAAAAATTTAACAATTTTAGCATTTTACTCAATTAAATTAGGAAATATGTCAATTTTTACAATAAATACTATGCAATAATGTATTTTTTCTACATAATTCAACCAACTAAAACCTCGCAATTAATTAGTTTTTTTGACAAAAATATGTATTGGTTAATTAATATTACAAATATTATAATTAATTATTTTAATATTAAATATGTATCCAATTTGCTTAATTCCTAAATAAATGTTGACAAAAATGGTAGTTTTACTATATAATTTTAATGTCAATAATTTAACATAATAATAAATATAAAATAAAGGAAGTACAAATGAAAGATAAAAACAAAAATCCACACAATATTAAAAAATACACACTAGGTGAAGAAATTTTCAATTCAATCACCCATGGTGCAGGAGCACTTCTTTCTATCGCAGGTGCAGTAGTTTTAATAATTTTCGCGGCAATTTATTCTGATGCTTGGGCGGTGGTGTCCTCGTCAATTTATGGGGCTTCATTAATAATTTTGTATACAATGTCTACTTTGTATCACGCTATTACAAATGTTAAAGCTAAAAAAGTATTTAGAATACTCGACCACAATACAATATTTTTCCTAATAGCGGGAACGTACACGCCCTATGTTTTAGTTCCTTTGCGTGGACCTTTAGGTTGGACAATGTTCGGCTTAATTTGGGGAGCGGCTATTCTTGGAATAACTCTTACTTCAATAAATCTTGAGAAGTTTAAAATTTTCTCAATGATATGTTATTTGGCAATGGGCTGGGCAGTGGTTGCTACTATAAAACCTTTAATGGAAAGCATTTCTTCTTTGTCGCTAATCTTTTTAATGATTGGCGGAGCTTTTTATACAATAGGCGTCATTTTTTATGTTATGCAAAAGAAGTTTAAATATATGCATTCAATTTGGCATATTTTTACAGTAGGGGGAAGTATTTTCCACTACTTTTCAATTATGCTTGCAATAATAAAATAACTACAAATTTAGAAAGGGAAGTGAAAATGGCTAATTTAACAATTGATTTTGTAAAAATGCACGGTGCTGGAAATGATTATGTTTACATTAATTGCATGGGAAAAGAAAACGGTGATTATAGCGGTGTTGAGGAAAAATATTTTAGCAAGATTGCTGAAATTCTTTCTGATAGAAATTTTGGAATTGGTGGCGACGGTGTAGTTTTTATTTGTAAAAGTGATAAAGCTGATGCTACTATGAGAATGTTCAACCTTGACGGTAGTGAAGGGAAAATGTGTGGAAATGCAATTCGTTGTGTTGCAAAATTTCTTTATGACAACAAAATTTCTACTAGTAATCCAATGGAAATTGACACATTAAGCGGTGTTAAGATTTTGGATTTAACAGTTGAAAATGAAAAAGTTACTCTTGCAAAAGTTGATATGGGAGCGGCTATTTTACAGGGTGAAAAAATTCCTACTACAATAAAATCTGATACAGTAGTTGATGTTCCTTTAACAATTCTTGATAAAGAATATAAAGTCACTTGTGTTTCAATGGGAAATCCTCATTGTGTTGTTTTTGGACAAGACCCTGATTTAATCCACCTTGAAAAAATTGGACCTATTTTTGAAAGTCACGAAATTTTCCCTGAAAAAGTTAATACTGAATTTATTCAAGTAATTGATAAGAATACTTTGAAAATGCGTGTTTGGGAGAGAGGTTCGGGTGAAACCTTAGCTTGTGGAACAGGTGCTTGTGGTGCAGTTGTAGCAGCTGTATTAAATGGACATTGTGACAAAAATAGCGATGTAACAGTGAAACTACGTGGTGGCGATCTAATCATACGTTATACAGATGAAACTGTGTTTATGACTGGTGGTTGTACTACAGTATTTAAAGGACAAGTTGAAATAGAAGTATAAATTTAAAACTTAATTATAGAAAAGAATTAGAAGTTTGAAAATAAATTTTCAAACCACGATTTTAATCGTTTGGAGTTATTGTGTTTTTCGTCCCTTAAGAACGAAACTTTTTCCACTTGAAAAATCAAGCGAAAAAAGACACACAAAACGTCCAGAAAGGAATGGTCATAAAAATGAAGATTAATCAAAACTACTTAAACCTTGAGGCAAGCTATTTATTCTCAACAATTGCAAAGAAAATAAATGCTTTTAAAGAAAGTAATCCTGAAAAAGATGTAATTCGTCTTGGGATAGGTGACGTAACTTTACCTTTAGTTCCTTGTGTCGTTACTGCTATGGAAAAAGCTGTTGCGGAAATGGGCGTTAAGGAAACGTTCAAAGGCTATGGAGATGAACAAGGTTACGGTTTCTTGCAAACTGCTATTCAAGAATACTATGCTAAAAAAAATGTTGATTTAGAAATTGGAGAAATTTTTGTTTCCGACGGTGCAAAAAGCGATTTAGGAAATATTTTAGATATTTTTAGTGCAGATAATACTGTGCTTATCCCTGACCCAGTTTATCCAGTTTATGTTGATACAAACATTATGCACGGTAGAAAAATCGTTTTTATGAATGGTGTTAAGGAGAATAATTTCCTACCAATGCCTGATGAAAATGTAAAAGCGGATATAATTTATCTTTGTTCACCAAACAATCCTACAGGTGCAGTTTATAATTATGAACAACTTAAAACTTGGGTAGATTATGCGATTAAAAATAATGCTGTTATCCTTTTTGATGCAGCGTACGAAGCTTTTATTATTGAGGAAGGTTTACCTACTTCAGTTTATCAAATTGAGGGGGCAAAAAAATGTGTAATTGAGTTTTGCTCATTATCAAAAACTGCTGGATTTACTGGAACTCGTTGTGGTTATACAGTTGTACCAATGGAGCTTGAAATCGAGGGTACAAAACTAAATAAATTATGGTTAAGACGTCAAACTACTAAGTTCAACGGTGTTCCTTATATCGTTCAACGTGGTGCACAAGCAGTATTTTCCGATGAGGGTTACAATCAAACAAGGGAAGCGATTGCTACTTACCGCAAAAACGCTGAGTTAATTGCTCAAACAATGGACAAGCTAGGAATTTGGTATTGTGGTGGGAAAAATTCACCTTATATTTGGTTCAAATGCCCTGATAATATGAGTTCTTGGGACTTTTTCGACAAACTTTTGGAAGAAGCAAATGTAGTTGGAACTCCTGGTGCTGGATTTGGACAAAATGGGGAAGGTTTCTTTAGACTGACTGCATTTAATACTTATGAGAACACAAAAGAAGCAATGGCAAGGCTAGAAAAAATGTGCATAAAATAATATAATACAATAAAAATAGTGGGAGGAAACTGAAAAAGGTTTCCTCCCACTTAAATTTATCGATAATACATTACAATGTTTATTGACATTACTATAGTAAGTTGGTATAATATTATTATATGTAATTGACTTGAAAATATGTTTGCTAGTAAATAGCATAGCTTTGAAAAAAGGATTTGTATAGTATGAAAAAATTTGTAAATTGGTTAAATAATGCGACTATAAAAAGAAAGTTTCTACCCTTACAATTGTTTGTTATAATAAATGTTGTTATAATTTGTGTTTTTTCTTTCTTTTCTATTTGGGCAATAAATGCATCTTCACAAAATATTATTGATGAAAACGTTAGAAATAAAGAAAGTCTTAGTGATATAATAAGAAATATGTATGTTTGTAGAGTACTAGGTAGAGATATACTTTTTGCTGTTGATGAAGATGTAAAAAATGCTTATTATGATGATTATATTACGGCATTTGATGATCTTGATAATAAAATGGAAGTTTTTTCGGAACATTTAAGTGGTAGCCAGCTTACTGAGTTTACACGAATTATTGAAGAAAAAAATGTTTATAAAGACAGTATGATTTTGTCCGCGGATATTTGGATTAACGGAGGAGATTATGATGAAGCCCTTTATGCATTACAAGTAGTTACTCCAATTGCAAATGAATTTTTTGGTAGTATTGACCAGTTTTCTTATGACGAAGAAATGCTTATGAATGAGGCTTTGGAAGTTAATGATTGGCTTGTAATAACAATTTTAGTTTCCGGTGCAATAATTTGTATAGCTATTATTTTAGGTGTGATATTATTCACAAGATTTTTCTCAAAGAGTATGAGTTCAAGTTTAATTTCGCTTGAAAAATCTATGTCCCAAATAGCTGATACTGGGAATATGAAAATTGAAATTCCAGCTCATCTTTATACAAAAGATGAAATCGGAAGAATTGCTAGTGTTGCGAATAATATGAAAAGTATGCTACTTGAATATTCTTTTAATGATTCATTAACTGGTGGATTTAATGCAAAAGCATATCACGAAGAACTAAACGAAATGTTTGATGATAACACTAGTGAAAAAGAAGTTTGGTGTATTATTTCGGATATGAATAACCTAAAATTAATTAATGATAATTTAGGGCATGTAGAGGGTGATAATGCGCTACGAAATTCTTATTATGCACTTAACGAATGTTTTGGTAAATATGGAAAAACTTTCCGTATTGGCGGTGACGAGTATGTTTCTCTTTTAGCAGGGTGCAGTAAAGAGGAAGTTAAAGATATGATTAATGACGTAGTTGCACAAATTAATAAGATTAATAAAAATGCTGTATATAAATTTTCACTAGCTATTGGATTTGATAAGTTTGTTGGAACTACTTTAGCAGAATTTAATGAGTTTTTTAAATTGGTTGACAAAAAGATGTACGATGATAAAATGGCAAGTAAACAGTCGAGAATGAGTGCAAGAGTAATTCCTTCACAGGAATAATCTTTGTAAGTTAAAATAATTAATAAAAATTGAGGTAAAGTATTATGGCTGATTTATGCAGCACAAATCCACTTATAGACGTAAGATTTAATATTAAAAGCTATGAACAATTTTTAATTGATAATAAAATATATAAATTTAATAAAATTTGTATGACGGAAGTTGTTAATGCGGATATGATGATTGCTTGTTTTGATGAAGAAAAGTATTATAAAACGAGTGCCGAAATACTTGCAATGGGTAATGAGGCATACAAGCAAATGGGTATCGACAATATAATACATGTTTACATTCACTCATATAAAACTTTTATGGCTGTTGCAAACGATGATATTAGTGATGAAGATTTTTACAATCTTATGAAAACTAATCACGAGCAATACGAACTTATTCGAGGTAAAATGACTGGATTAAGCGGAATCTCTCGTTTTGCAATTGCTTTTGGTGATGACCTTGTAAACCGTTGTATAAGTGCTTATTACGTGAATAAGGATTTGCAAAATAATTTCATTGAAGTTTCTAATGAAAAAGAATTGCTTCAAAATGAACAAGAAAAATATGTGCAGATATTAGAATTATTGACACATGCACTAGAAAACGATAAGGTAGTGCCTTATTTTCAAGGGATTAGAGATAATAAATCGGGAAAAATTGTTAAGTATGAAGCTTTGATGAGAGTTATTGATGAAAATGGAAAAGTTTATCCCCCTGGATATTTTCTTGAAGCATCTAAAAAACTTAAAATGTATTTATCTTTAAGTAAGGCTTTAATTGATAAGGCTTTAAAATTGTTCGAGGGAAAAGAAAGTAAGCTCGGAATAAATCTTTCTTTATATGACATACAATCAGTGGATTTTAGAGAGTGGTTTATAAATAGACTTAAAGATTATCCAAATAAATCAAAGGTAACAATTGAATTTGTTGAAACCGAAAATTACAGCAATAACAAGGATTTGTTTGGGTTTTTAACTAGAGTTAGGGAGCTTGGTTGTAGCATTGCTGTTGATGATTTTGGTGTAGGATATGCAACTTATACTTCTATTATTTCTTTAAGACCTGATATAATTAAAATTGACGGAGATATAATTAAAACTCTTGAAACAAGCAAGGACAGCGAAACTATTTTAAATGCAATTTGCTATATGTCCAATTTAATTGGAGCTGAAACAGTAGCGGAATTTGTTGAAAATCAAGGAATTCAAGATATTGTTTTAGCACATAATATTGATTATTCGCAAGGGTATTATTTTGCTAAACCCGAAGCTTATGAAAATCTTGATATAAAATAAAACTACTATTTCAGCTGTTTAAATAATTATTTATTGAAAGTAGTTTTTATAGTGTAGTCCTTTGATTCTAGCGGAGAAAGGGATTGAATTCCCACTTTTTCGCTTAATTCTTTTGATAAATAATCGCAATCGGGTAAACTTGTCCAAGGTTCAATGCAAACATAATTGGATTGACCGCCTTCAACATATTTGCTCCAAAAAGCAATTACATCAAAATCGGGAAATTCTACTGTTATACTGCGACTTGAAGCTCTGCTTTTTAGTGAAACTGTTTTAAATGTAGGATTTTGAATAATTAATGTATCGCCAGAAAAAAATTCCATAGGAACATCTAATTTACCACCCACAAGGGTATGTTCTCTAGTTTCTCTAGTGACAAAACCTGTTTGTGGGTGTAATTTTAATGCAGTTAATTTGTCAATGTTATCACCAAAGTCAAGGTAATAATCGTCCATGGTTTCGCCTGTTTCAACAGTTGTGCTAAAAGCGTCGTGCCCGCCCACTTCAAACAGCATAACCTCACTAGAAGATAAATTTGTAACTGTGTGAGTTTTTATGAGAGTGCTATTTTCAAGGATATAAGTTATGTCTAAGTGAAAATCATAAGGATAAGTATCTTTAAATTTTTCCTCAAGCAATTCTTTTCGTAGTCTAAAAGTTACCGACGTTTCCGTTTGAGTTATCACTTCAAAAGTGCTCCATCTAGTAAAACCGTGACTTTGTAGGGTGTAAGTTTTTCCGTTTACGATATATTCGTTGTCTTTCATACCACTGATTATAGGGAATAAGGTTGGTGCGTGCCAGCCCCAAACATTTGGATTTGCGTCCCAAATATACTGATTTTCCTCGCCTTTAAACTTAAAAGAGCAAAGCTCCGCCCCTCGTAAAGAGAATAGTACTTCGCAAATTTCATTTTGCAATTTAATTTCCATAATAAAAATTCCTTTCAGTGTAAATTTTGGGTTTTTCTATTTTTAATTATAACATATTAGTAAAAAAATTCAACTATTTAAGTGAAATGAAAGTGTTTTGTGATAAAAATTTATAAAAGGAATGATTTTTTAATGAATAAGGATATGAAATTATATTATGACTATACAATTTCCCCTTTAGGGAAACTTTTTTACAGAACTTTATGGTCGCAACTAGAAAATATTACAGATAAAAAAATATTCGATTTTGGAAGCGGGTTTGGCTTTACGTCTAATTTTTTGGCGAAAAACAATGAAGTTATTGCTTTAGAAATTGATAAAACAATGATTGAATATAGCGAAAACAAAGAGGGTTTTACTCAAATTAATGGAGATTTATCCTACTTAAAAAATACTGCGGACGAAACTTTTGATGTTGTTACTTGTCATTTAGTTTTAGAGTTTGTCCCAAATGCAAAAGAAATTTTAGCTGAATTGGTTAGAGTTCTTAAAAAAGGCGGAATTTTGTCCATTGTAAGGCATAACAAAAACGGGAGAATTATACAAGCTATTGTTCAAGATTATGACTTAGATGATGCGAAAAAATTGCTTTCTGGAGGTTTTTCCTATTCAAGTGCCTTTGGTGATATAAAATATTATAGCAATGATGATTTGCTGAGTCTTTTGGATAATAAGTTTGTTATAAAAAGCATTCATGGTATTCGTGGAGTAGCAAGTTTGCATAATTCACAAACTCAAAATAGTGAAAACTGGGTTGAAAAAATGCTGGAAATTGAAAAAGAAATTTGTGACAATCCCGATTTTATTAATGTGGCTTATTTCAATCATATTTTGTTGGAAAAATAAAAGAGGTTGTAACGAACATAAATTTGTTCGTTACAACCTTTTATTATTTTTATATAGCTTTAGTAGCTACTTCAACTGCAAGTTTATTGATTAATTCATCAATAGACATAACTTCAGTTTCACCAGTTTTTCTTGAACGTACAGCAACTGCATTAGCCTCAATCTCTTTATCTCCAATAACTAGGAAATAAGGAACTTTTTCAAGTTGTGCTTGACGGATTTTATAGCCAATTTTTTCATTTCTGTTGTCTAGTTCATATCTAATTCCAATACTGTCTAATTTCTCACAAATTCCTTTTGCATAATCAAGTTGACTATCAGAAATTGGCATAACTTTTACTTGCGTAGGTGACAGCCATAATGGGAATGCACCTGCATATTTTTCAATTAAAAGTGCCAAAGTTCTTTCATAACAACCTAGTGAAGTTCTGTGGATTATATATGGAGTTGAATTTGTTCCGTCCTCGTCAACATATTCCATACCGAATTTTTTAGCAAGTAGCATATCGATTTGAATTGTGATAAGTGTATCTTCTTTACCATGAACATTCTTAATTTGAATGTCAAGTTTTGGACCATAGAAAGCTGCTTCATCAATTCCAACAGAGTAGTTAAGGTCTAATTTATCAAGGATATTACCCATTAAATCTTGAGCTTCGTCCCATTGTTCTTTTGCGCCTTCATATTTATCTGTGCGAGTTTCGTCCCACTTAGAAAATCTGTAAGAAACGTCTTCTTTTAATCCTAAAGTTTCAAGCATGTAATTTGCAAGCTCTAAACAACCTTTAAATTCTTCCTCAAGTTGTTCAGGACGAAGAATTAAATGCCCCTCGGAAATTGTAAATTGACGCACACGGATAAGTCCGTGCATTTCTCCGCTTTCTTCATTTCTAAAAAGAGTAGAAGTTTCGCCTAAACGCATTGGCAAATCACGGTAAGAACGTTTTCTATTTAAGAAAACTTGATATTGGAAAGGACAAGTCATTGGACGCATTGCAAAAACTTCCTTGTCTTTTTTTTCATCGCCTAAAACGAACATTCCGTCTTTATAGTGATCCCAGTGCCCAGAAATTTTGAATAAATCGCTTTTTGACATAAGTGGAGTTTTAGTAAGCACATAACCTCTTTGTTCCTCAACATCTTCCACCCATCTTTGTAAAAGTTGAATTACCTTTGCACCTTTTGGAAGAAGAATTGGTAAACCTTGTCCGATATGCTCGGAAGTTGTGAAAATTTCAAGTTCTCTACCTAACTTATTGTGGTCACGAAGTTTAGCTTCCTCAAGACGTTTAATATGTTCGTCAAGTTCAGCTTGTTTTGGAAATGCAGTCGCATAAACACGAGAAAGCATTTTGTTTTTCTCGCTACCTCTCCAATAAGCGCCTGTGCAACTTAAAAGTTTAAATGCTTTAATCCCACCAGTTGTCATTAAGTGAGGACCTGCACAAAGGTCAGTGAACTCCCCTTGTTTATAGAAAGAAATTTCTTCCCCAGCGTCAGCATGTTCTCTACATAGTTCAACTTTATAAATTTCTCCTTGTTCCTCAAGGAATTTTTCAGCTTCAGCAAATGGAAGTGAATATTGTTCAATAGGAAGATTTTCCTTAACAATTTTTTTCATTTCAGCTTCAATTTTTGTTAATTCGTCGGCAGAAAATGGAGTTTTTACATCAAAATCATAATAAAAACCATTTTCGATTGAAGGACCAATAGCAAGTTTTACTTCAGGGTACAATCTTTTCACAGCTTGTGCCAAAATATGGGAAGCAGTGTGACGGAAAGCCGCCATACCCTCTTTATCATTGCAAGTTAAAACTTCAAAAGTGCAATCGGAATCAATTGTCGCTCTTAAATCTTTAACTTCTCCGTTAATTTTCACAGCACAAGCAGCTTTATAAAGCCCCATGCCGATATTTTTTACTATTTCAGCAGCACTATTAACTTCAACTTCTCTAACGCTACCATCTTTTAATGTTAATTTAATCATAAAATTTCTATTCCTTTCTCGATATACATTCCTATTATTTCCTATTAAAAACAAATAACCCCCATAATTCTAAATTAATAAATAAAATAGAATTACAGGGGCGTTATAGTTAATTAACTATTTTGAATCGCTGTTCCACCCTGTTTCAAGAAGCAAAAAACATTACCTCTCCTCACAGAAAGCCTTTAACGGGGCTAAATCGTTATGCTTAAATCCAAATAAGAAATTATTAGTTTTCGCATACACTCATAAGGTGGTATGATTTTTCAAATAAATATTTCCCTTTCAGCAAAGAGGAATCAAACTTCATCTTTTAGGAAACTCTCTGTAAAATTATTGCAAGAAAAACCCGTCCTTATTCAACGTTTTTAATATACATTGATATCTTAGCACATTACCCCCAATTTGTCAATAGACAAATTTGTGTCAATAGACAAATTTGTGTCAATAGACAAATTTATGTCAATAGATAAATTTTGCATCAAGTACAAATTTATGTTGTTTTTTTATTTTTTAATCCAGCACTAAGAAGTAAAGCACAAGCAACAGGGAAAAGAGATACTACAAGCAAGCCTACTTTCATTCCAAATTGTTCAGGAGAATAACCTAAATTTGCTCCAATCTCTAGCAAAGTAGGATTTTCTACTGTGAAATCTACTGCAATTCCCATTATTTGAGGTCCTAATGCTGAGCCTAAATCACCGCCGGCTGCCATTAAAGCAAAAATCGCAACCCCTGCCTTGGGGAATTTTTCGCCAACTATAATTAGACTTCCTGGCCAAAGCATTGCAACAAAAAATCCTGTAAAAGCACAAGCGACAATGCTAATGGCTGGAAAATCGAAAAGAATTACAATAAAATAGCAAATGCTTGCTCCAACTGCACCGACAAACATTGTTTTTCTAATATTTTTCCCTTTGTGAGCATATAAGCTCCTTCCAATTCCAAGCATTACAGCAAAAAAAGCTACTCCTAACATATCGCCCCAAATTTTCGGAAGTTGTAAAGATTTTTCTAAAAAACTCGAACTCCATTGGGAAATAATATTTTCACTTGCTCCACCTAAAAAGATTGCAAAAATGCAAAACAACATTCCTTTATTGGTGAGAAGTTTTAGCATTCCTCTCTCTTTTTCATGTGGGTGCATAGGTGGAATGTTTGAATTGAAAAATAAAAACAAGCAAATTAGTGGCAAGAAAATTATTGCCAAAAGGAGAAAATACCATTGTTCGGAGCCTACGATTTGTAGGAAAAATGTGCTGAAAATTACAACACCAACCACTCCCCAAGCATAAGCTGAATGAAGTTTACTCATTTCTCTATCGGGATTGTCGGAAGGGATAGCTGCAATAACAGGGCTAATTAAAACTTCTGCTAATCCACTTGAAGCGGAAAAAATTATCGTTCCAATAACAAGACCTAAATAAGCGTATTCAGGAAAAATTAAAGGCAAAATTCCATAAATTAAAAATCCAACCACCGCAAGGGCAGGAATACTTTTTACCGTCAATGGAATGTTGAATTTATCTGAGAAAAATGAGAAAATCAAGTCAACAATCAACTGAGTAGTAAAATTTATCACCACCAAAAGCCCCAATAAAGAATAAGAAATTCCGTATAAATCTCGAAATGTAACAAATAAAAGTGGCGGTAAAATAATTACCGCCGACATACAAACATTTGCCATATAACAAGCTATTTTAGTTTTTTTATAAGATTTTGTCATATAATTAAAAATTCCCTTTAATTAATCTTTAGTTTTTCCGCAAAAGTGCACAAGGTATCTTTCCATAGTATGCTCAATTATTTCCATTGCAGCATCTCTATCCATCATCTCACTAGTTGCAGTTTCTTTGTTTTCAAGGGCTTTATAAACTTCAAAGAAGTGGCTTATTTCGTTTAAAATATGTGGTGAAAGCTGTGTAATATCTTTGAAAAAGTTCCAAGTCGGATCTTGACAAGGGATAGCGATAATTTTATCATCACATTCGTTTTCATCAATCATTCTAAGTACACCAATTGGATAACATTTTACCATTACTAAAGGATCAATACTTTCCGAACAAAGAACTAAAACGTCCAATGGGTCGGAGTCCTCAGCGTAAGTTCGTGGAATAAACCCGTAATTCCAAGGATAGTGAGTTGAAGTGTGCAAAACTCTGTCCAATTTTAAGATGCCTGTAGTTTTATCAAGTTCGTATTTTTTTTTGCTCCCCGCTGGAATTTCGATAACAGCCATAAATTCCTCTTTTGTAATGGATTTTTTCTCAATATCATGCCAAATATTCATAATTTTTTCCGTCCCTTCTTAATCATAATAATATTTTTTTGCAACACTTCATAGTTTATTTATCTTTACTATGATATGTCACTTTTATTAACTATGAACATTATAACTTATTTATTGGCTATTTGCAACCACAAATTTAGACAGGTTATTGTTTTTTACAGTTTTAACTTGACAAATTTCCCATATAATTGTAAAATATTTTATGTATTTATACAAAAGATTATTATTTCAAATTATTCTCAAAAAAATGTTGTACAATTGGCAAAAATGAGTTATAATAGTAAAGATAGTTAAAAATATATTTATTCGTTTATATAAATTATAAGAAGATTGAAACGATTTTGAAAGGAAGAAAAAATTATGTTTAATAAAGACATTGGCATAGATTTAGGTACTGCAAACACCCTTGTTTATATGAGAGGTAAAGGAATTATTATTCGTGAACCTTCTGTTGTTGCTGTTGACGCTCGTTCTGAAAGAGTTCGTTCTGTTGGACAAGAGGCGAAAGACGTTATCGGACGTACTCCTGGGTCAATTATTGCTGTAAGACCACTTAAAGACGGCGTTATCGCTGACTTTGATTATGCTACAAGCATGTTACAAGAATTTATCAAAAAAGCTCTTGCTGGGTCATTTTTTTCTAAAACAAGAGTTATTATTTGTATCCCTTCAGGTGTAACGGCTGTTGAAAGACGTGCTGTTAAAGAGGCTGCTGAAAGTGCTGGAGCTAAAAGAGTTTCTATTATTGAAGAACCTATGGC
Source organism: uncultured Oscillospiraceae bacterium (assembly GCA_964370845.1). Lineage (GTDB taxonomy): Bacteria > Bacillota > Clostridia > Oscillospirales > Ruminococcaceae > CAYJLB01. The sequence continues at coordinate 20,800 of CAYJLB010000014.1, read as the reverse complement.
TGCTGCTATTGGAGCTGGACTTCCTGTTGCTGAACCTACTGGAAGTATGATTGTTGACATCGGCGGTGGAACTTCCGAAGTTGCGGTTATTTCTCTTGGCGGTATTGTTACTTCTCGTTCAGTTAGAGTTGCTGGGGACGAATTTGACCTTGCAATTATAAATTATATCAAGAAAAAGTACAACCTATTAATCGGTGAACGTACAGCTGAAAACGTTAAAATTGCCATTGGTTCAGCTTTCCCTGGGGAAGAAGATTCAAATATGGATATTAAAGGACGTAACTTGCTAACTGGTTTACCTGAAAACATTTCTGTTACTTCTACTGAAATTAGAGAGGCTTTGACTGAGCCTTTATCACATATTATTGAAGCTATTAAAGTTACACTTGAGAGAACTCCACCTGAATTATCAGCGGATATTATCGACCAAGGTATTACTTTAGCGGGCGGTGGTGCATTGCTTAAAGGTCTTGATAGATTGATTAACAATGAAACTGGAATGCCTGTATTTATTGCGGAAAATCCATTGGATTGCGTCGCTGAGGGAACAGGAAAAGTTCTTGAAAACATTGATAAACTTCACGACGTTTTAAATGACGATTCAAAATATTAATAGTTAATTATGACAAATTAAGCCGTTCCGTTCTGCTTTTTTAGCTAGGATATGAGCGGTTTTGTCGCAAATATTCACACAGGAAGGAGATGCAAATGAGAGAATTTTTTAGCAGTGTTCAATTTAAAATAATTTTAGCCATTATAGCTTTATTGCTTGGTATAACAATTTTCGCTGCCACCACTGCTGACGGACGTTCATTTGTTTCCTCCGTTTTGGGTGGAGTGATTTCACCTTTTCAAAAGTTGTCAACCTCCATTTCTGAAGGGATTTCTTCTAATCTTGATAAGCTTTTAAATGCGGACAAATATTATGAAGAAAATATTGAGTTGCAAAAAGAAATTGACGAACTGCAAAAACAAATTGCGGATTATGATGCAATGAAAGATGAAAATGAGCATTATAAAGAAATTTTGGATTTAACAAAAGAAAATCCTGATTTTAAATTTTCTCCACCTTGTCAAGTAATTGGTTGGGTAACAAATGACCCTTATAAATCTTTTTTCATCGATAAAGGTTCACTAGATGGAATTTCTCTTAACGACCCTGTTGTCACCGATGCGGGTCTAGTTGGCATTGTTGATAGTGTTGAACTTACTTATTCAAGAGTTACAACTGTCCTTTCTTCCGAATATCCAATTGGAGTATTTGAAACAAAAACTAAAGACACGGGCATTGTGGAAGGAAATTTTGAACTAGCTGAAAACAATGAAACTTTAATGAGTTTTATCAATAAAGCTAGCGAAATGCAAGTTGGAGCAATTATTGTTACTTCGGGGCACAGTGGACTTGTTCCGCCAAATGAAGTAATTGGAACTGTAAAAGAAATACGAATTGCGGAAAATAATCTTTCTTTAGAGGCTGTAATTGAGCCTGTAGCCGATTTTAACGACTTAAAAAACGTTTTTGTTATAACCGAGTTTGAAGGACAAGGTGAAGGCTATGAACAATAAAGAAACGTCGCGAAATATGAAAATTTTTGCAAAATGGACTTTGACAGTTTTCTTAATAATTATTTGTACAATAATTTCTACCACAAATTTTTCTAATGATGCAAGAACATTGTTGCTTATTCCGTTAGCTCTTAGTTTTTCAATGTTTCACCCACCTTTGTCAAGTGCAATTGTAGGTGGAGTTTGTGGACTAATTATTGATATTTCTAGCGGAAAAATCGTGGGACTAAACGGGATATTTTTGTTAATATTCTCGGTAATTGTTTCATTATTTTGCTTGCATTTATTGCGTACAAACCTTATAAATGCCATTATTGTGACAATTATCACTTCCGTTATAATAATTATGCTTGATTACTTTTTTAACTTCGTAATTTGGCGGGAAGAAGGTTATCAAATTTTGCTTGGCTCGTATTTTGTTCCAACTATGATTTATACGATTTTATCTTCCCCCATAATATATTTGATTGTGAAAATTATTGTGAGAAAATTCGATTTGGAAGAAGCAATTGAAATCGATTAATAGAGTTGTTTAGTAACTTTATTAATTTAGAATAGGAGTTTTTATTGAAAAGTTTTTTATCAAAATTTAGAATAATATTTTTGTTCGTCATAATTTATGTGCTTTTAGCGGCAGTTTTTGTACGATTGATGGAGATGCAGATTGTAAATGGCGAAGAATATTTGAAACAGTCGGTAAAAAAGACTACTGGAGTGCAAAATATTATCGCTCCTCGTGGCGAAATCGTGGATATAGATGGAGATTTAGTTGTTCAAAATGAAGCTGGACTTGCAGTTATAATTGAAAAAGCTTTTTTTCCTACTGATGTAAATTTACAAAATGATATTATTTTAGAAACTATAGAAATTTTACAAGAGAATAGTGATGACTGGAATGAAAGTTTACCAATTTCTGATAGCAAGCCTTATTTTTTTGAAGATGGAAAAGATAACGAAGTTGAGCAATTAAAAGAAGAATTAAGGCTTAACACATATGCAACAGCAGAAAACTGCATTGACGAACTAATTAACGTTTACGATATTTCAATAGAATATACAGAAGAAGAACAACGTATTCTTGCGGGAATTCGATATGAAATGCAACTTAACCAATTTTCTGTAAGTAATAGTTATGTTTTAGCAGAAGATATTTCTGAAGTTGCAATGGCTAAAATTATGGAAAATGACAGGAATTTACTTGGAATTGAAATAATTGAAATGCCAATTCGTTCTTATACAAATGGAGAATTTATTCCTCACGTTATTGGTACAGTTGGACCGCTTTATGCCGAGGAATATGCTACCTTAAAAGATTATGGATATGAATTAGATGACACTTTAGGTAAGAGTGGAATTGAAAAATATTTGGAAGATGAATTGCGTGGTATTGACGGAAGTCGTGAAGTAACTGTAAGTGCTGTTGATGGTTCGCTAATCGAGATTAATGAAAATAATCCTGCTACTGCTGGGGACACTGTAAAACTTACTTTAGATATGGAATATCAAATGGAAGTTCAAGAAATTTTGGAAGACCATATTGAAAGGTTACAAAGTCAAGATGAAGATGATCTAGACGCAAGAGGTAGAGAAGCACAAGGTGGTGCGATTGTAGTTCTTGATGTTGAAACGGGAGCAATTAAAGCCCTTGCAAGCTCCCCTACTTTTGATATTAATGATTATATAAATGATTATGAGTCAGTGGCTTCTGGAGAAAATAATCCCCTTGTAAACAGAGCAATTGACGGTTTATACCGCCCTGGTTCATCTTTTAAGCCTATTACAGCAGTAGGTTTGCTAAACGAGGGGCATATCACAGCGGATACTCATATCACTTGTAATGGTTCTTATGATTATTATGGAATTACAATGCGTTGTCACCAATCATGGGGGCACGGTTCAATTAACGTTGAAACTGCTATACAAGAATCTTGCAACGTTTTCTTTTATGTAGCCGCTCAACAACTTGGAATTGACAAATTAGTTGAATATGAAAATGCTTTTGGACTTGGAATTGACCCAAACACAGAAATTGGTGGAAGTATTGGCTATTTATCCTCCCCTGAAACTCTTGATAATTTAGGGATAGGTTGGTCAGCTGGACAACTTTTACAAGCTTCCATTGGGCAATCTGAAATATTAATTACTCCTCTTCAACTTGCAATGGAAGCTTTGACCCTTGCAAATAAAGGAGTTTTATATCAACCGTATATGGTGGATTCAATTTGGGATTATAACCTTGAAACTATGCTTTATAAAACCGAACCTGAAATAATTTCTGAAATTGAAATAACTGAGGGAATTGACCCATTTACACCTGTAATTGATGGTATGATTGGGGCAGCATCTTATGCTTATGTTTTGCCTACAGTTTTTGATTATGAAGATTGTCAGTTATTGGATTTGCCATATCAAACAGCAATAAAAACAGGTTCTCCCCAAAATTCAGCAGATACTACAAGTAGTTCATTTATCGGGTTTTATCCAGCCGATGATCCAGAAATTGCCTTTGCAGGATATGTGGAATATGGTGAATATTCTAAATATATGGTGAGGGAAATTATAGATGCTTACTATGGTTACTAATTAATTGTACAAAATCAATAAAAATTATGTATTAAATCAAATAAAATCAACAATAATTTTAATAATTGCATTAAAACATTTGCTTTATTATAATAAATATGTTATAATAGTTGGCAGATAATAATGTATTTTTAACATTTACTAACAGGAGGTCCGTATGAATATTGCACTAATCGCACACGATACTAAGAAAGAACTTATGATTCAATTCTGCATTGCATACTGTGGTGTTTTAAGCAGACACGCACTTTGTGCAACAGGTACAACCGGAAAAATGGTTGGAGAAGCAACGGGCTTGAACATTACTTGCTATCTTTCGGGAAAACAAGGTGGGGATCAACAAATTACATCTAAAATTTCTTGTAATGAGATTGACCTATTATTATATTTTAGAGATCCTTTGACACCAAAACCAAATGAGCCAAATGAGCTTAATTTATTAAGACTTTGTGATGTTCATAACATTCCTTTTGCAACTAATATTGCAACTGCGGAAGCTTTAATCCATGCTCTTGATAGAGGGGACTTGGATTGGCGTGAAATCATAAAAAGCTAATTAATCACAATAGTTACTTATAGTAAGGATTTTTGCTGGATAAAAATTCCGTCATTTTAACTTAAAAGTCGCCCCAAAGTCGGGGCGGCTTATATTTTTTTGTTAATTAGTTGTTTATAGTTAATTTTTGCTTGATAAAAATGCGAAATTGTGATAAAATATATAGATAGTATTTCAGATAATTTTGGAAAGGATTGACACAAAATGGCTCCACTTACTAAAAGACCAAAGGGTACTGCTGACGGTTTACCCTCACAAATTTATAAATGGCACACTGTTGAAAAAGCGGCTGCTTTAATCGCTTCTTCATATGGGTTTAAAGAAATTAGAACGCCTACTTTTGAAATGACTAACCTATTTGAAAGAAGTGTTGGTGACACTACTGACGTTGTGCAAAAAGAAATGTACTCAGTTTCTGCTAAACAATCCCTAAGAGAAGGTCGCGAAACATCTTTTACTTTGCGTCCTGAAGGGACAGCGGGTGCGGCTCGTGCTGTTATCGAAAATGGAATTTTAAATGAAGCTTTGCCACAAAAAGTTTATTATTTAATTTCTTGTTTTAGACATGAGAAACCACAAGCTGGGCGACTTCGTGAATTCCATCAATTTGGGGCGGAAATGTACGGAAGTTCATCTCCTTGTGCTGATGCGGATATGATTGCTCTTGCAAAGGATTATATTGATAAATTGGGGCTAAAAAATATTGCTCTTAATATAAATTCAATTGGTTGTCCTGTTTGTCGTGAGAAATATCACACGGCTTTGAAAGATTTTTTTGAAAGTAAAAAAGATACTCTTTGTGAAACTTGTCACACTCGTTTGGATAAAAATCCAATGAGAATTTTAGATTGTAAAAGCCCTGTTTGCTCGGAAATTGCAGAAAATGCACCTGTAATTTTAGACTTTTTATGTGAAGAATGTGACACTCACTTTGCTGGACTTAAAGCTAATCTTGACGCAATGGGAATAGAATATAATGTTAATCCGCAAATTGTGCGTGGGCTTGATTATTACACTAAAACAGTATTTGAATTTATCACAACTGACATTGGCGCACAAGGCACTGTATGTGGTGGTGGACGCTATGACGGTTTAATTGAAATGCTTGGTGGAAATAAAACTCCTGCCCTTGGATTTGCAATGGGACTTGAAAGATTAATTCTTACTATGGAAAGTCAAGGTTGCGATTTCTTAAAACCTGAAGATTGTAGCGTTTACATTGCTTCTATGGGTGAAAATGCACAGCTTAAAGCACTTACTCTTGCAAAAATATTGCGTGCTGAGGGTTATTATGCTGAGTATGATTATATGAACAGAGGGTTAAATGCTCAAATGAAATATGCAAATAAAATCAATGCGAAATTCTCGCTTGTTATCGGTGATACTGAGCTTGAAAGTGGAAAAGCTGCCCTTAAAAATATGGAAACAGGGGAAAAGTTAGAAATTTCACTAGGTGATGATTTTATTGAAGATTTTTCAAATATATATACTGCAAGCTTATTCACAGATGGAATGAGTTTTTAATAAGCAAAATCAAGAAAGGAAGATTTTAAAATGAGTTTAGACACAATGAAAGGGCTAAAACGAAGCCATTATTGTAATGAAATTCCTAAAACGGGGGAGGTTACTGTATGTGGGTTTGTTTCAAAAATTAGAGATTTAGGAAACTTAATTTTCATAGATTTAAGAGATAAAACTGGGATTGTACAACTTGCTTTTAATGATACTACTGATAGAGCTATCTTTGAAAAAGCAGCTTCTTGCCGTAGCGAATTTGTTGTAATGGCAAAGGGAACAGTTGGACCAAGACAAAGTGTAAACACTGAAATTGCTACAGGTGATGTTGAAGTTTTTGTTAGCGATTTTCGTTTATTGTCAAGAGCAAATACAACTCCGTTCGAAGTTATGAACAGCGATAAAGTTAAGGAAGAATTGAAACTCAAATATCGTTATTTGGATTTAAGAAATCCTGCTCTACAAAAAAATATGATTATAAGACATAAAATTGCAAAAGTTACTAGAGATTATTTTTATGAAAATGACTTTTTGGAAATTGAAACTCCTATGTTAATGCGTTCTACTCCGGAAGGTGCAAGGGACTATTTAGTGCCTTCAAGAATTCATGATGGCTGTTTCTATGCACTTCCACAGTCACCTCAAATCTACAAACAACTTCTTATGGTTTCTGGTTATGATAGATATATTCAGCTTGCTAGATGTTTCCGTGATGAAGATTTAAGAGCGGATAGACAACCTGAATTTACACAAGTTGACCTTGAAATGTCATTTGTTGAAGTAGATGATGTTTTGGAAATGGTTGAGGGTTACATCGAAACACTGTTTAATGAAGTTTTAGCTGAAAAAATCACTTTGCCACTGCCTAGATTAACTTATGCTGATGCTATGAATAGATACGGTTCGGACAAGCCTGACACTCGCTTTGGAATGGAAATTACTGACATTTCTGAAACTGTTAAGGACAGCGAATTTGTTGTCTTTAAATCAGCTTTAGAAAATGGCGGAAGTGTTCGTGCAATTGTTGCTGAAAATGGCGCTTCAACTCTTACAAGAAAAGAAATTGACAAGCTTACTGAAGATGCAAAAGGCATCGGTGCAAAGGGCTTGGCGTACATTCGTTGGGTTGAAGATGCTCCTAACTGCTCTTTTGCAAAATTCCTTAAAGAGGGCGAACTTGAAGCAATTATTTCAGCTACTGGAGCTAAAAAAGGCGATGTAGTTTTAATTGTTGCTGATAAAACTAAGACTGTTCTTTCTGTTCTTGGTGCATTAAGACTTACTGTTGCTAAGAAATTAGACATGATTAAAGACGGCTTCAACTTCTTATGGATTACTGAATTCCCATTCTTTGAAAAGGACGAGGAAAGCGGAGAATGGCTTGCAATGCATCACCCATTCACAATGCCATTAGATGAATGTTTGCCACTTCTTGAAAGCGACCCTGGTGCTGTTAGAGCGAAGGCTTATGACCTTGTTTTAAACGGAACAGAGCTTTCTTCTGGTTCAATTAGAATTACCGACTATGAACTTCAACAAAAAATGTTCAGAGCTCTTGGCTTAACTGATGAAGAAATCGAAGTTAAATTTGGTTTCTTGGTTGAAGCTTACAAATATGGTTCACCTCCACATGGTGGAATGGGAATTGGTCTTGATAGACTTGCAATGATTATTTGCGGTGCTGATAGCCTTAGAGATGTTACTGCATTCCCTAAAGTGCAGAACGCAAGCGAGCTTATGTCCGCTGCTCCTGGGGAAGTTGACGATAAGCAACTTGAAGAATTACACATTAAAAAGATATAATATTGTTTAAATAAAATAAGCGCTGTTACGAAAACTATACTTCGTAACAACGCTTATTTTTTTATAATTCGATAATAATTTGACAATGTTTTGTTTAAATATCGTACAATTGAGAAATTGTGAATTTTATGTAAAATATACATATGATTGTGTTAATTTTATATAATTATGTCAAAAGATTTTTAGTTATATTTTTAAAATTTGTATTGCTAATTTGTTAATACAATATTAATGAAAATCTTTGCAAAAAATCATAATTTGTCATAAATGCTATAAAAAGATAAAATTTATATTATTTTAACAGCTAAATAAACAAAAACAAATGATTTGCTCAAGAAAAATAAATAGTTATAAAATTTAATTAAGAAAAATGTTTTATTGAAATTAAAAAAAATATTGTACAAAGTTTTATACCGCTTTTTATTAAAAAGGAACGAAATTCTTCGACAAAATTCTACAAAATACCTCAAAAAAGAAATACTTTCCATAAAAAACCATTATTTTTTTGTTGAAATTTTAGTAATTCCTTGTTTTTGCATAATCTTTCCGCGGTTGCATTATGTCAAAATTTATGATATTATAAGTCAGGGAGAGGGGTGAACAAATGAACAGTAAAATCAAAGTCTTAATCGGAGATGATACACCTGAATATGGGATAGCTTATGCAAATACACTCAGAATGATGGGTTTTTTTGTAATCGCAAGGGCAAAAGATGGTTTAACTTTATTTGATGCAATAAAGAATGAGATGCCTGACGTTGTGATAATCGATGCTATTATGCCAAATTTAGATGCTATTGAGTTGATGAAAAAAATCAAAATGAGCGCCTATAAAAAGCCTATTTTCATTGTCATTAGTTCCTATGAAAACAGTTTTATTGAGCAACAAGTTATGGAAAATGGGGCAGCCTACTTAATGCAAAAACCGTTCGATATTAAAATTCTAGCAGATAGAGTTGTAGCTCTATCAACAGCTTCAAGTGATGAGAAAAAAGACGTTGAAGTTGGAAATATATCGGAGAGTGCTCTTGAGGTAATTGTTACCGACATTATACATCAACTTGGCGTACCAGCACATATTAAAGGTTATCATTACTTAAGGGAAGCAATTATTAAGTCAATTCATGACTCAAACATGTTGGAGGGAGTTACGAAGATATTGTATCCAACTGTTGCAAAAAAGTTCCAAACCACAGCATCAAGAGTGGAAAGAGCAATCCGTCACGCAATTGAAATCGCTTGGGATAGAGGGAATGTTTCTACTTTAAACTCATTTTTTGGCTACACAGTAAACACTGGAAAAGGTAAGCCAACAAACAGCGAATTTATCGCATTAATCACTGATAAAATCAAACTTAAACTCAAAAATAGGAATGTAATGTAAAAAGAAACACTATGGTAAAAACTTCTAAATAAAAAAGCTCTGTTAAATTAATATTCAACAGAGTTTTTTTATTTATTTGTTCGTGGTCGCCACTGACATACCCGTGTTTTTATGTTGTAAAACGGGAAAAATTCTGCCCACGAGGTCGAACTTTGCGGTGTGGGAAAATTTTGTGCTTGTTGTTTTTTATTGGTGAGAATTATTTAAATTAGTCTAATTGCTTCCGTTAAATTTTCAAGTACTGGAACTTTACATTCAAGCAAAGTTTCACGATTTTGATGACCTGCACAAATTAAAATGCAGTCAATTCCAATAGCATTTGCAACTTGAAAATCGTGGACCGTATCGCCAATTAAAACCGCTTTTGTCGGCTTAACACGATTAACCCACTCTTTCCCAATATCAATTTTGCTATGGGCTAAGATGTTGTTAAGACCGAGTATTTCAGTGAAATAATGGTCTATTGAAAAATCTTTAAGTTGTCCTTTTAAAAGATTAACTTCCGAAGCGGAAAGGACAAGTTGGGGAATATTTTTTGATTTAATATGCTCTAAAAGCTCTTTTACACCATATTGCAATTTTGAAAATTTTGAATGAATTAAGTATTGTTCCATCCATTCAACTGCTAAATCATCATATGATTCATCTTCAAAATTATGGCCAAGCTTTTTATAATATTCAATTATAGGAAAGGTAAATACTTCTCTATAAGCATTCACACTCTCAATTAAAGGCATATTTCGACGAGTTAACAATACGTTTTCACTTTTTATCCCAGCTTCAGTGTCGTCTAAAATTGTACCATTAAAATCCCAAAGGATATGAGAATAATTGCTCATAATAAGTCCCCTTTCCTATAAAAATTCAAATATTAGTTTTTCGCAACAAGTCGATGATTTAAGTCAAGCAGATTTACAATTGATTTGTTCTTTTCAATTGTTTTGAATAGTACAATTCCTAAGATGCAAACGCAAACGAATTGACCGAATGCAACTTGTGCCATTGAAATAAAAATTGGCAAATTAAATGCAAGTTTTAATTCCAAAGCAACTATTACAGCATTTATCACTACAGGAAAAATTGAAGCAATGTAAATATTCTTACTTCTTGACACAAACAATAGCGCTATAAGCGTAGCTGCTGTACCAAATGGAACGTCGTAAGCAGGCATAGGGCCTACTGCATTGACGATTAGGCACGCTAGTGTAAGCGGTACTATATACTTCTTGTTATAGAAGCATACGAGGGTAAGAGCCTCTGCAATTCTGAATTGTACACCCATATAAGCAAGCATAGGTGTGGATAATGTAATCGCCACATAAAGTGCGATTAATAGCCCCGATACGGCTAATTCTTTGACAGTTATTTTTGACATAGTAAAATAAACCCCCTGTTTTTTTGTTTCATTGAGTGGTGTTCTGGGATACACTCTTTAATAATTTGTATAAAATAATTTCCACATTCCAAAAAACAATTTTCAGAATGTGGAAACTAATAATACCTTAACTATAATTAAGAAAAATATTCCTTAATTATTAATTTTAGTCTTAAGCTTTACCTACTGAACCGAAAAGTTCCATTTTTTCTTTTACAGTAGCTTTAATAGCTTCAAAACCAGGTGCTAGAAGTTTTCTTGGGTCAAAACCTTTACCTTGTAGGTCTTTTCCATCTTCAATATATTTTCTAGTAGCAGCAGCAAATGTCAATTGACATTCAGTGTTTACATTAATTTTAGCAACACCTAAAGAGATTGCTTTTTGAATCATTTCTTCAGGGATACCAGTACCACCGTGAAGAACTAGAGGCATATCGCCTACTTTTTCGTTGATTGAAGCAAGTGTATCAAATGATAGACCAGCCCAGTTTTCAGGATATTTACCATGGATATTACCGATACCAGCAGCAAGCATAGTTACGCCTAAATCAGCAACCATTTTACATTCGTTAGGGTCAGCACATTCACCAGTACCAACAACGCCATCTTCTTCACCACCGATTGAACCAACTTCAGCTTCGATTGAAAGACCTTTTTCTTCACAAACTTTTACAAGTTCAGTAGTTTTAGCGATGTTTTCTTCGATTGGATAGTGTGAACCATCAAACATAACTGATGAGAAACCTGCAGCGATACAAGCTTTTGCACCATCATATGAACCGTGGTCAAGGTGTAATGCAACAGGAACAGTGATGTTTAATTCTTCAAGCATACCATTAACCATACCAACGATAGTTTTGTAACCACCCATGTATTTTCCTGCACCTTCGGAAACACCTAGAATAACAGGTGAGTTTAATTCTTGTGCAGTAAGCAATGTAGCTTTTGTCCATTCAAGGTTATTGATATTGAATTGTCCAACTGCGTATTTACCTTCTCTTGCTTTTGTAAGCATTTCTTTTGCTGATACTAACATTATTATTATCCTCCTAAAATTTGAGTTTTTTCGTACAAATAGATTATACACCATTTAAGGAAAAAAATCAATGCTAAATGTGAACTTTGTTAAATTTTTATTTAGTAAGTTAGTTTAAACTTAAAAAAACTAGTTTTTATTATCTAATTTTTCTATTTCAAAGGCTGTTTCATCTTCGGATATACACGTTTCCTCAGCAGTCATTTGGATTTCTTTTAACTTTTCAATTATATCACTCACGTTATTAAACAATTCATAATAGGCTTTTTTGTAGTTCATAATATCAACTCCTTTATGTTATTTTACTATTTTGCACTTATTTTGTCAAGTGTAAAATTAACGTATATATTATACAGATATTAACACATATAATATAAATAAGAAAGTGGTGATTTTATGTTTGAAGTTGAAAAACCTGAATTTATAAATAAAACCTTTCGTATTGAGAAAAAATTGCTTGAGGAATTAATGCAGTGTGCAACAGAAAATAAAGTATCATTAAACGCATTAGTTGCTCAATGTTGCAAATATGCTCTTGATAATATGAAAGTCCAGGACAATAAGGAACAAATGTAGGGGCGACCTCGACGTCCCGAACTAATACTAAAACCAGCGAATGAAACGGGTTGTCGAGGACGCCAATCCCTACAACAAAAACCAGTAGAAAACTATTCTTACTTATAGTTTCTACTGGTTTTTTATTTTTATTTACTTTATCGGACAAGGCAAGCCTTGTCCCTACTATTTTTTTGCTTATTTCTTATCTTTATCTCTAATTTCTACACGTCTAATTTTACCCGAAATTGTCTTTGGTAATTCCTCAACAAATTCAATTATTCTTGGATATTTATAAGGAGCAGTTACATTTTTTACATGTTCTTGTAACTCTTTAATTAGCTTTTCGTCGCCTTTGCCTGCAAATTGTTTAGTCAAAACTATTGTCGCTTTAACAACACAACCACGAACTGGGTCTTCTGCACCAGTAACAGCAACTTCAAGTACAGATGGGTGCTCCATTAGCACGCTTTCAATCTCAAAAGGACCAATTCTGTAGCCAGAAGCCTTGATAACGTCGTCAGTTCTTCCTACATACCAAATGTATCCGTCTTCATCTCTCCACGCTGTGTCGCCAGTGTGGTACATATTATCGTGCCAAGCATTTGCAGTTGCTTCTTCATTGTTGTAATAACATTTGAATAGTGCAGTGTGCTCTCTACCCTCTGTTCTAATAACAATTTCACCAACTTCACCGTTAGGAAGTGAGTTTCCGTCCTCGTCAACAATATCTAAGTTGAATAAAGGCATAGGTTTGCCCATTGAACCAGGTTTTGGCTCCATTCCATATGTGTTTGCAATTAATAAAACAGTTTCAGTTTGTCCAAAACCTTCCATTAATTTAAGACCTGTATATTCATAGAATTTGTTGAAAACTTCTGGGTTTAAGGCTTCTCCAGCAGTAGTTGCATATTCAAGAGCTGACAAATCGAAATCTCCCATACCCTCTTTAATGAAAAATCTGAAAATTGTAGGAGGGGCACAGAAAGAAGTAATTTTCTTGTCTTGCATATGTTTAAGCATTTTTCCTGCATCAAATCTATCAAAGTCGTAAACTAAAATACAAGCAGCCATCATAAATTGCCCGTACATTTTTCCCCACATACATTTTCCCCAACCAGATTCAGATACAGTGAAATGAATACTTTGGTCGTGTATATAATGCCAGTGTTTCGCAGTAGGCAAGTGTGCTAAAGCGTAATAATGTGAATGCATAACCATTTTAGGGTAACCAGTTGTACCCGAAGTGAAGTATAAAAGCATATCATCATTAACATTATTTGGAATTCTTTCCAAAGTTTTAGGGTAGTTTTCTAACTCTTTATCAAAAGCGATCCAGCCATCACGTTCGCCTTTTACGATAAATTTATTTTCAATGCCTTTGTATTCTTCTAAAGCAGTTTCCGCAATAGACGGAACATCATTTTCGCTTGTAGCAATTAAATATTTAACTCCCGCAGTTTCAAAGCGATAAACATAGTCTTTCTTTTGAAGCTGATTAGTTGCAGGGATAATTATTGCACCGATTTTACATAGAGCGATAGTTGTATACCAAAATTGATAGTGTCTTTTTAACACAGAAAGAATTTTATCGCCTTTTTTAACACCAGCAGCTAAAAACATATTAGCAACTTGGTTGCTTTTTTCCATTAATTCCCCGTAAGTGATAAGTTTGTCCTCACCATTATCGTTGCACCATAAAATTGCACGACGGTCAGGTTCGTTTTTACCTATTTCGTCAATTACGTCATAAGCAAAGTTAAAATTCTCATCACATTTTATTTCATAAGCATTAAGAATTCCGTCCTCATCATAACCCTCAACGCAAAATTTTGTATTTAAATCTTTCATCAACATTTTTCAAACAAATCCTTTCTTATTTCTTGATAAGTATAGCCATAAACTTACATTCTTCGCCATTTGTAGCAATCATTCCGTGTGGAGTTGTGGAGTCATAAATAATTGAATCTCCAGCAGATAAAATTTCAATTTCATCGCCAATACATAGCTTTAATGTACCCGAAATCACATAGTCAAACTCTTGCCCCTCGTGGGAAGAAAGTGCGATTGGCTTGTCTTGTTCCTCAGCGGAATAAGGAGCGTTAACCAAAAATGGTTCAATCCCTTTATCCTTAAAAAGATAAGCTAAATGTTCATAAGTAAATCCTTTACGTCTTGAAACAGGAAGTCCAGTTCCTTTTTTAACTACACTATATTTTTTTAGTTTAGGATATTCACCTGTTAAAATTTCAATAAGGTCAACTTTAAAAAGCTCTGCGCACTTGTAAATTAACGTCACAGAAACGTCTTTTTCACCTTTTTCAATTAATAAATAATCTTCTTTTGAAACACCTGTAGCCTCACATACTTCCTCAATAGAAATATCCAAAATCTCTCTTAAACCTTTTAGTCTTTCTGCAACTTCTTTAATGCTATAGTTCATAACATCAGTCCTTTCATAAAGTTTTTATTATATTATAAATTTCAATTGGCTCACTTACTAAATAATTTGCACCCGCAGTTTTAAGTTCATTTGCTCCTCTAAAACCCCACTCACATCCTATAGAAACTACGCCAGCATTTTGGGCAGTTTTTATGTCAACATCACTATCACCAACAAAAACAATTTCATCTAGTTCAACTTTCAGTTCTTTTGCAATATCAAAAATAATTTGTGGCGAAGGTTTTTTCTCCCGTATTTCAGTTTGCCCTAAAACAACGGAAAAATATTCATCTTTAAAGAAATGAGAAACAATTTTCTTTGTAAAAAAATCAGGCTTGTTGGAAGCAACAGCCTGATAATAACCATTATCTTTTAAGGTTTCAATTAATCTGTCAATTCCAACATAAGGAATTGTTTTTTCGGTACAGCATTTTTCATATTGCTTAAAAAATTCTTCCTTAATTTTTATTATATTTTCAGTTGTTCTAGCATCGACGGGTAAAACTCTTTCGCAAAGTTTTAAAATACCGTCGCCTATAAATTTATTAAAACTAGAAATGTCATATGTTTCATAACCATAAATTTGTAAGGATATATTTATAGCTTTCGCAATGTCAGCAATTGTATTAATTAATGTTCCATCGAGATCAAAAATTACTGCTTTTATCACAAAAACCCTCCTCTTTAAAATTTATTCTTATACATTATAACATATAATCGCACAAATGAAAATAGGAATTTAGGATTTTTTTAAAAAATATTTTATCTTAATAAAACTTTAACACTTTTAACTGAAAAACATATGCTCGATAAAAATTTTCACTCCAATAGAAATTAAGATAATTCCACCTAGGAGTTGGGCTTTACTTTTTAGTAAAACACCTGTAAATCTTCCAACTTGCACAGCTATAAAACATAAAACTAATGTAATTGCTGCAATTGTTGAAGCTGAAATAAATATATCGATTTTAAGTGCCGATAAACTTACGCCAACAGCGAGAGCGTCAATGCTAGTTGCAATCCCTTGCAAAATTAAATCCTTTGCAGTAAGATTATTTTTATTTTCCACATCGTCTTTTTTACGAGAGTCGAAAATCATTTTTCCTCCGATATAAGAAAGCAAAATTAAAGCAATATAGTGGTCAAAAGCGGTAACATATTCGGTAAAAGTGCTCCCTAAAAAGTAGCCAATCAAGGGCATAATACCTTGAAAAATTGCAAAAGTTAAAGCAATAACAATTCCAAGTTTAATTTTCACATTTTTCTTGCACATTCCGTTTGTAATTGAAACTGCACAAGCGTCCATTGATAGTCCAATTCCAATAAAAAACAGGTCAACAAAAGTCATTTTTATGATAGTCCTTTCATCTTGTTAAATAAATTCAATTTTTTAATTAAATTTTCGTTGCCAATAGAGGGGCATATTTATTTCTAAACTCGGTGTATCTTCCCTCGTCAATTGCAAGGCGGATTTTCTCCATTAAATCATTGTAAAAATATAAATTATGCATAACAGCAAGTCTTCCTGCAAGTTGTTCCCCTGCTTTAAATAAATGTCTAATATAGGCTCTTGAGAAATTTTTACACGCTGGACAATCACAGTCTTCGTCTAATGGACGTTCATCAAGGATATATTTTTCATTTGTAATGTGCATAACACCTTGAGAAGTGAAAATTGTTCCGTGACGAGCATTTCTTGACGGCATTACACAGTCGAACATATCAACTCCACGATAAACGGCTTCGATAATGTTTGCTGGAGTTCCAACGCCCATTAAATATCTCGCTTTATCTGTAGGCATATGAGGAGTAACAGTTTCCACAACATCGTACATAACATCAGTAGTTTCACCTACCGCAAGGCCTCCGATTGCATATCCGTCAAGGTCTAGCTCTGCGATTTCTTTCATATGTTCAACCCTTAAATCATTGTAAACACAGCCTTGATTTATTCCGAATAAAAGTTGATTTTTGTTGATTGTGTCTTCAAGGGAATTGAGCCTTTGCATTTCGTTTTTACATCTTATTAACCAACGAGTTGTCCTCTCACAAGAAGCTTTTGAATATGCGTGAGTAGAAGGGTTTTCAACACATTCATCAAATGCCATTGCAATTGTGGAAGCAAGATTTGATTGAATTTGCATACTTTCTTCAGGTCCCATAAATATTTTTCTACCGTCAACGTGGGAAGAAAAGTAAACACCTTCTTCTTTAATCTTACGTAAAGCGGACAGAGAAAATACCTGAAAACCTCCGCTATCCGTTAAAATTGGTCTATTCCAATTCATAAATTTGTGTAGTCCGCCAAGTTTTTTTATGTTTACATCACCTGTTCTAACGTGCAAGTGATAAGTATTACATAGTTCAACTTGACACTTTAAATCCACTAAGTCTACAGAGGAAACAGCGCCTTTTATAGCGGCTGTAGTTCCAACATTCATAAACATAGGCGTTTGTACAGTTCCGTGTACAGTTGTGATTTCGCCACGTCTTGCAGCGCCATCTTGTTTTAATAATTTATACATTAGTCATTATCCTTTCAATTCGTTGTTAATATTCTAATAATTATGAGCGGTAGCATATTACAGCTCCGCTCATTAAGTGGCTATTTGTTGTGGTTTTTTCTTACTTCTTCAATTGGGACAGGTTTAGAAAAATAATATCCTTGTGAATAGTCAATTTTCTTAATCTTAAGCATTTCTTGAATTTCTTCGTTCTCAACAAACTCAGCAATAGTTTTTGTTCCAAGTTTTAATGCAAGAAAATTAATTGTGTCTAGAATAATTTGCTCGCTTCCACCGCTCACTATATTTTTAATTATTGACCCGTCAATTTTCAAATAATCAGGTTTTAATTTTACAATAGTGGAGAAAGTAGCATATCCCGAACCAAAATCGTCAAGAGCAATTTTTGCACCCATAGAATGTAATGCTTCCACAAATTCATATAAAACAGCAATTTCCTTAAAATCTTCCGTTTCTACAAATTCAACAGTTACTCTTTCAGGGTTTGGATACACAGATAAAGCGTTAAGTAACCAAGTTCTAAAGGTTGAAGACATAATATCATATGAGGAAATATTTATAGATACAGAGGCATCAATATCAGAAAAATCATCAAGTACTTTTTTAATCATAGATGAACTTAATCGTCCGTAAAAGTTGTATTTTTTAGCAACGTCCATGAAAGCAAAAGGTGTGTATAATTTTCCATTATCGTCAATCAGACGCATTAAAGCTTCGTATTTTTCAATTTCATTGTTTTCATTATTATAAATTGCTTGATAATAAGGCACTACCCAATCAGAATTTATAGCATTATTTAACAATTCAATTGCCTTAACTTCATCACCCGCAGTAGTATTACCACTGATTTTTTGGTCAAAAACTAAGAAGTTTTCTTGAGAATTTTTTGTATCTAGTAATGCACTCATAGCAAATTCAAGCATATCGTCACGATTTAGCATAATCAAAAATCTTGATACTCCAACAAGTCCAGTGGAGTCGGAAACAGCGCTTCCAAAACCTTCATGCATTTTTTGGCAAATTGCTACAAATTCGTCATTAGTAATTTCTTCAGTAGCGGGAATTGCGAAAGTTTTATAGTTAAATGTATATAAAGGGTATTTTAATGCCGGATGTACTTGTGGCAACATTTGAACAATAGGAGCCAAAACATCGGTGATACCTTTAATATACTGATCCATTCCTGCGAAAGCGATAGAGATGTCAGCGTTTTGAACCTCTGTAACAAGCATTTTAGTATACTTGAATTTTTCTTTATCGATTTTATATTTGTATAGATTAGGTAATCCAGTTTCTTTGTCAGTAAAACTGTTATCAAAATCATGTGTTTGGGTACTTTCAAAAGATTCAACAGGAATATGCCTTGTTTTTGCAATTTCTTTTTGAGTATTAATTGCGTTTAGGTAAATTTCCTCATCACCTTCAGCGATAGGAATAACCTCTAAATTAAGTGCATCTGGAATTAAATATTTTTCTTTTTCAGCAATTCCACTAAATGCAGTTGTGCCATTAAAATAGCAGTTTTTTCCATTTTGGAAAACTATTTCACCAATCATACAAATTCCGCAAACGCCAAGTTTAGCGAAAGGAGTAAGCTCCCATTCAAGGTAATTTTTCCATAATAGAGTTTTTAAAAGACATGTATATACAAATAGATATTCCACAGCACTATCAAGCATTTCAACACAAATGTTATAGTTTTCTTCGGTGGCTCTCTTTTGTCTAAAAATGCCTAATCTAAATTTATGCAATTCTTCAAGTTTTGCATAATAAAGGGAAACATCTTTGTTTTTAGGGTTAAAAGATATATATCTTGAACCACAATTTTCTTCGGTAGAAAGTAGTGCTACATTTAAAAAGTGATCAAGGATTTCATCTTGGGGATAACTTTTTATAGTGCAAGGAATATCTTCGGCACTAAAGCCTAAATTACTTAATATCCAGTCTATTGCGGGAACATTTTCAATTTTATTTATAACTAAATCATTCATTTCAGTTACAGTGTATTCAGGGCTAATAACCTCTAAACCAGAAGTTAATTTAATGAAATTATTTGCTTCATTTCCGTATGCAGCAAATGTTAAAAGTTTGTTTTTATATGTATCTTTTTCATCAAATAAAAAACCGCCCATTCCACAGTTTTCTTTACCGCCCGCTATACCGCCTATAAATTTTAGTACAGGTGTCATTTCATTTACAGAAGTTAGAAAACTTTCAATTTCGGAATAATTATCAGAAAATATCGTATTTATCGCCACATTTCCGTTTGAGGCGATGGAGGCATATTCCTTATGAACTTCTTTTGCAAGCTCGTTCGGGGATTTATCCTCATAATTAAAATATGCAGTCTTGATTGTTAAGTGTTGATAAGTGTCAATTAACACCATAGTTTTATTTTGTAATTGCTGTCCTTTGAAAATTATTGAATTAGCTGAAGTAGCTCCAACTAAAATACTATTAGGAAGGATTTCTTTTATTGATTTAGCAACAGAAATTGCTTCTAATTCCTCCAATTCGGAAGTGAAAATTCTCACAAAACAGTTCTGAGTAAGTTTAAAATTCTCATCATTAAGATAAGTATAAAAACTTTTCTCATCATCATACAAATATGCTAGTCTTCGCATTCTTTTCTCCTTTTGTAATCAAGAGCATAAAAAAATTAGCACTGATTACCGCAATATACTTATTTTTAGTAATTGCAACCAGGCTAACCGTTCAATGTAATTGACGAGGTTCCTTCGGTTTTGCGTCACTGTTTTTCAACAGTTTTGCCAAAATAAAGGTTAATTTTACCTTAATTATGTAGTGAAATACTACTCGGTGTTAGGTCATCCTATAAACCTAACTAATTCAATCTATAACAATGATAATTCTACCACATTTCACCAAAAAAAGCAAGTGTTTTAAAGTGAAATTTTCGTGTTCAAATGAAAAAATAAGCTGACATATTTCAGTCAGCTTATTTATATTAACTAATATTAGTTCATTATTGTTTTTTCAGTTTCTTTATCGAACAAGTGTAGCTTTTGTGGGTCGATAGCAACTTTAATTACATCGCCAGCTTTAGCTGTTGAACGAGGTGAAACTCTTGCAGTAAGTGGTACATCGTCACATGATAAGTATAGGTAAGTTTCAGCACCCATAAGTTCAGTAACTTCAACTGTACAATCAATCATACCAGTAGTTGCTGTTGATAAGAACATTTCTTCATCGTGGATTGATTCTGGACGAATACCCATGATAACTTCTTTACCAACATATTGTGAAAGAAGTGCTTCGTCAACTTTTGAGTCAGGAAGGTCAATTGAATATTTGTCAACCAATTTGATTGAGTATTTTCCATCTTTCTTCTCAAGCTTAACATTAGCAAAGTTCATTTGTGGTGAACCCATAAATCCAGCAACGAATTGGTTAACTGGTTTGTGGTATAGGTTAACTGGTGAGTCAACTTGTTGTACA